>CAURVX010000039.1:0-15519 GCA_963528605.1 uncultured Gemella sp. | reverse complement strand
GGTCAACTCCGTTACTAAGTTTTTGTCCTCCTTCGCTAAGACGACCAAGCCCAGCAGCAAGACGACCAGAACCATCAGCAAGTTGGTCAACTCCGTTACTAAGTTTTTGTCCTCCTTCGCTAAGACGACCAAGCCCAGCGCTAAGGCGACCAGAACCATCAGCAAGTTGATTAATACCACTACCTAGTTTTTGTCCTCCTTCGCTAAGACGACCAAGCCCATTGTTTAGTTGGTTTGTAGCGTCTGCAGCTTTTTGAAGAGAACCTCCTATTTCAGAAAATTTACTGTATAGAGTTGCTGTATAAGTTTTTACAACTTGATCTTTAACTGTGTTTGTTAAATTACTCGCTACAGTTTCCATGATTTTTTCACCGTTTTTACTCTTTGTAAAGTTAGTAGTAAAATCAATGTTCATTTTCTCTGGATTTTCGTTTGATAATGAGCTAGCATTTTTAGAGAAGTTTTCAGGAATAGTAACTACCATGTAGTAATCTCCTTCACGCAATTCTCTTTCAGCTGTGTCTTTATCGACGAATTGCCAATTTACTTTTTTATTTTCTTTTAATTTTTCAACCATTGAATTTCCGACTTCTAGAGTTTTCCCATCAAGGTCGACTTTTTTGTCTAGGTTAACAACACCGACTTTCATGTTTCCGGTGTTATTATATGGATTCCAGACTGCTTTTAAGAAAGTTCCTGCATATAAAATTGGTACCAGAAGAACGATAGCCATGGTGATAATTAACCCTTTACTTTTCAAAAGGCTATTAAATTCTTTTTTTATCATAATTCCTCCTAAGAAATTCTATAGCTAAAATTTCAATATTTAGTTTAATGATATAATAATATACCACTGTAGCTATTCTACAATTATTTTTAATAAAAGTCAAAATATTTTTAAGTAATAGTGAAAAAATAAATTTTAAAGATGGTGACTGTTGTTTATATAGGGGATAGTGATTGTAACTCTTAGGGATAAGTTGTACTTGGAAAACTGTTGTTATTATAGGTTTAACGAGGTTGTGTTATTTATGGAGTAAACTTATAAATAAATATATATTAATTAAAATAGTTTAGTTAATTTATAGTATTAAAAGTCCTAATTAATGAAAAAATTACTTCACTATTATAAATTTAGGTGTTATTACAGGGATGAGTTATTGAATTAGGTTTATGGATATTAGAAAAAAGAAAAAACGACTAAGAAGAAATGGTTTCGTATAAATCATCTCCTTAAGCCGTCGTTGTATTATTAGTGAATCATATATTGTTAATGTTTGAGTATATATTAAGAATACTATACTGTCGCATGAGTTATTTTATAATTTAATAAGTTATCAAAGCAATCTTGGGCATCTGTCAAGTCTTTCATATCTGGATGTGAACGCGATTCTTTAACCATATCAGCAAGGTCTGGTGTCATTTTATGGATGAAGTTAGGATCACGCCAAGTAAGAATTTTAAATACTATTATTACTTTTGGATCAACCTTACCTTGACACACAAAAGTTTCGTGGATTCTATTATTTCTTTCTTCCATAAATGCAATATAGTTATTTATAGAATCATCGGCATGATAATGGTCGCTAGGCACACCACAAGTTAAAAATAATGCTACATCCTTATTATGGATTTGTTGTTGATCTATAAAACGTTGCATATTTTTGTTGGCGTTAGTTTTATCAGTCCAGGCTCCTAGTATATAAAAATCATATTCTTTTTCAAGTTTTTTTCTTTGTTTTTTTATATCAAGCAGGTCCACCTCTGCTTGATCTTTTATTTGTTCATAGATAGCCTCAGCTACTTTTCTTGTGTTTTTTGTTTTGCTAGAATAAGCAAGTAAAATTTTCATAATTAAACCTCCTCTTAGGGTGCGGGAGTAAGATAGATTAATCCCGTATTAATTAAAATTACATACTCATTATATCAAAAAAATATAAAGTTTTAAATAGATAACTGAAAACAATAATCAATTATAAAATTAATATAAGATAAAAGTAAAAAAATTTAAGGGATAAGTAATAAATTAGAGCCTTTATGTTTATAAAATAGGAAATATTTCTTATTTATGATAAAATACTAATTGATAATAAAAATGATTAATGAATTTATAGGAGTAGTAATGGATAGGTTGTTTGAAATATCTAGTTATGCATCGTTTATAGTATATCACATAGAAGCTATGGACAAGATAAAAGTTCCGAAGATGATGATACGTGAATATATAAATTTACAAAAAACAGTAGGGAGTTTTCCTGAAGAGTTAGAATATGTAGTGAGTTTTTATGACGAGAAGACAGGTAGCAGCGGCGCATTGTTTAAAAATATAGTTGAAGAAAATTATATTCTAGCTTATACAGGGACAAATTTTTATTTCGATAGACAAAAAGATATGTATGCAGATGTTGTTGGGATATGCTTAGGACAGGGGGAGCATCTAACGTCGTGTTATAGGTTTTATACTCGTATGAGGAAGAAATATGGGGACAATATTATCTTGACAGGGCACTCTTTAGGAGGTAGTATCGCACAGCGTGTAGCAATCGAATATGATGTAAAAAACAGTGTGGTTTTTAATGCGGCCCCTATATATTTGATAGGTGGAATAGATATTTTCATGGATAAAGAAAAAGACGAAGAATTGTACATGATTCGCATGAAAAAATATCTTAGAAATGTGAAGAAGACAGCGATAAAAAAAGCGGCATTTACAGGGACAATAAAAAGGATAGTTTCTGAGTATGACATATTTACTCGTATATCGGAGTTACTTTCTATTGGTTATTATGTAGGTGAAGAAATTATAGTAAAAGAGGCTGGATTGCATGGTATTAAGAGTTTCTTAGGAATATATCAAAAATCTTTTGGGAGTAATTTTAAAAAAGGTGAAACAGAGGAAAGCTACTTATCGAATGAGTATAAAGACTTTAGTCTCGCAGAAGTTGGAATTTTGAGTAATTTTTCTGAAGAACGTATAATAGAGTTGGAACATCATTTAAATGAACTTTTAATAGGTGACAAAATAATAACTAATTTGAACAAAAACCCGTACAATGTTAATTTTGAGTTCTTTATAAAGATTATACTAGAAAATATTGCCAAAAAAAGAGAACTGATATAAAAATCCACCATAAAGATAATTTTCTGGCTTGATTTTTGTAGAATAATTTTGAGCAAAACATAATTCTCATCCAGTAATTTTTCAGGATGAGGATTTTTTTTAATAATGATGTAAATATGTTGCTAAAGTAATATAAAATAAATTTCTGGGAATAATCTTTTGTTTGTTCTGCCTGTTAACACTAAGTGATAGGAAGTTAATCGTTTGCTTAAAGTTGTAACTTATAGAAGAAAAATGATATAATATAGATAGCTTTATATATTTATATCTATCTAGGGTGTTTAAAATATAAACTAATTTTAATAAAAAATATATTCTAAAGTGTTTTATATAAAAACAAGAGTATAAAATTTTCAATACTTAGTATGGACCTAAGGAGGACAGAGATGGCTGAATATAAAATACTAGTAGTCGATGATGAAGAACCGATTGCTAATATACTAGATTTTAATTTAAAAAAAGAAGGCTATGATGTTATTGTGGCTAATGATGGTGAAAAGGCAGTAGAGTTGGCTTTTAATGAAAATCCAGATTTAATTTTACTAGATTTGATGTTACCTAAAAAAGATGGTATGGAAGTATGTAGAGAAGTACGTGCTAAAAAGAATATACCTATTATTATGTTAACGGCGAAAAATAGTGAGATTGATAAGGTTCTTGGACTTGAATTTGGAGCTGATGATTATGTGACTAAACCTTTTTCGACACGTGAGCTTATGGCTAGGGTCAAGGTGAATTTACGTCGCGTTACTAAACAACAAGAGGAAGTTGTTGAAGAGAAGAATGGTAGCGATCTTGTGATTAAGGATATCGTTATTTACCCAGAAGCGTATGTTATTAAGAAAAACGGTGAAGAAGTTGATCTAACAAGAAGAGAATTTGATTTGTTCTACTACTTAGCTCAACATCGTGGTCAAGTATTAACGCGTGAGAATTTATTGCAAACAGTATGGGGTTATGACTACTTTGGTGATGTTCGAACTGTAGATGTGACTGTGAGAAGATTACGTGAGAAGGTTGAAGATGATTCATCACAACCGGAATATATAATGACACGACGCGGTGTTGGCTATTTTATAGGTGAAGAATAATGCGTTTTTTCGAGAAGAAGTTTAAGAAAAGATTCTTTTCATCAATTCGAACTAGGTTCGTAATAGTGTATGTATTGGTTAATATAATTTCTTTACAACTTATAGGATTGTTCTTTACAACGCAATTAAGAACTAGTAATATAAATACATTTGAACAAAATATTATTGAACAAGAAAAAATTCTGAATTATCACGTCCGTGAAGAGCTTGATAAAGTGAGTGGTAATAATGATGACAATTCTAAGGTTTTAGAAAATAATCTTGAAAAAAAAGAATCAACAAGTAGTACTTATGATTCAAAAAGTGGAATAGCAAAACTAGTCAGTGAGTTTAATATTCAAAAGTTATTATTAGTAAATGTTATAGATAATGATTCAAAAATCTTGGCAACCTCATCTAAAAATGGAAATGATGAGTATCTTGCTAAAAGATCTTTTGATCCTTTAGTAAGTCAGGTTATCAAAACAGGAGAGAGTACAAAACAGATTCAAAACAATGCAGATAGTAATAAGCGTGTTTGGATTTATGTGAGTCCTGTAAAAAAAGACAATGAAGTAGTTGGTGTAATTTCACTTATGGCTGATATAGAAAGTGTTTATCAAGAGGTAAACAGTATTTCTAAAATCTTTATAGTAGGAACTATTTTATCAATTTTAATAACTACTGTTATAGGCTTTGTAGCTTCAAAAACTGTAACGAGTTCTATCGAAAAAATGAGTTCACAGGTTAAAAAGATGGCTTTAGGAAACTATGGAACGGTAGTTGGGATAGATGCTGATGACGAGATTGGAGATTTAGCAAAAGTATTTAATCAAATTTCTAAAAGGATAGAAGAAGAACAAGCGGTAACGGAGACAGAACGTAGGAAACTAGCAACTATTATCGAGAGTATGATGGATGGAATTATTACAACGGATAATAATGGAAGAATAATTCTAATAAATACTAGTGCTGAGGATATGTTGGGTGGACGTGATGATGAAATTTTTATCGGAAAAGATGTATTGAAAATTCTTAATATTACAGAGTATGAGAGTATAGAAGAGATACTAGAGGCAGAAGATAGTCTTCTAGTTACTTCTTCTAAAAGTGATGAGGAATTACTTTTACGTGCAGAGATTTCTAAGATAGAAAAAGAAGATACTGGGGATTTAACTCAGATGTCTACGGAGTTAGAAGGATATATTATTGTACTTTATGATGTAACAGATCAAGAACGTCAAGAAAAAGAACGTCGTGAGTTCGTATCAACTGTATCTCATGAGCTTCGAACACCTTTAACAACGATGAATAGTTATATTGAGGCGTTAGAAGAAGGGGTTCTCGAGGATAAGGAGCTTGCCCCACAATTTATCGATACTATTCATAAAGAAACTACACGTATGATAAGAATGGTAAATGAGCTTATGCAACTTGGTAAGATGGATATTAAAGAAGAGCATTATGAAAAAGAGTTTATTGATATAAACAAACTTCTTGAGCAAATTACAGATAGATTTGCATTGACTCATCCAGAGAAAAACTTTATAAAACATATATCTAAGACACCGATATTTGTAGAAGGGGACCAAGATAAACTTACACAAGTATTTGATAATGTTGTCAACAATGCGATAAAATATTCGCCAAATGGTAAGAATATTACTATAAGAGTTAGACAAAATTATCATCATAACAGGGTTAGTATTTCTATAAAAGATGAAGGGGTCGGAATACCGCTAGTGCATATTGATAAGATTTTCAATAGATTTTATAGAGTTGATAAAAGTAGACAAAGAAGTATGGGTGGAACAGGTTTAGGATTAGCCTTAGCTAAGACTATTGTAGAGGCTCATAAAGGTCGTATTTGGGCGCAAAGTAGAGAGGGGTATGGAAGTATAATATTCGTTACATTACCCTGTGAACAAATCGATGATGAATGGTTATAGAGGTAAATAGTATGAAAAGTAAAAGGAAAGAAACTGTAAAATCAGTTGTATTAGGTTTACTAGTTTTACTGAGTTTAACGTTATCTTATCTTATTATTACTTATCAACCAGATTATGAAATTTTCACGAAAAGAGCTACGCAAAAGGCTGTAGATTCAAATAAAAATAATCTTTTGAATTTTTTAATACCTGATAGTATGGTGAAAAACTATGCGAGATCTAGAGAAGAGCCGATAGTGCAAAATTCGATAACGAAGGTTGCAAGTGTCGACGCTGTGAAGAATAAAAAAGTCCTGAAAGATTTATTATCTATGCTTTCTGATAGTGAGAGTGTAGAAGCTAGGGTTAGAAACCGTAATATTGAAGAAATTACAACGAATAATATTGAGAAGATTTTAATAAATTATCAGGTGACTTTAGATTCTTCGTTGGTTAAGCCGTTGTTCTTTTCTGGAGAAAATTCTAATATCAGTTTAGAGTTTGATACGATAGTGTTATTAAAAGATAGACCTAATATGATCTATTTGTATAAGAAGGACGATAAAAACTATCTTCAAATTACTTTAAAAGATGAGATGTATAGTAAAATAGATAGTAAATTCAATGAGAAGAAGCAGAATTATGCTAAGTATAGTTTGAATAATAGGTTCATATATTTAAAAGAAGCTGATGAAGATGATATTATAGATGAATATAGCGCAGAAGATGTAAACTTGAATAAAATGGCTAAAGACATTTTTGAGAAAAAAGATAATCTTAGAATAAGTAATGAAGATGAAGTAACAGATGGTTATGGAATATTAAGGTTAATAAATAATAGATTAGTATATACAAATCCATCGAATGAAGGTGGTCGTGAAGTTGGAGCAACTGTAGCAATAAATAATACAATGAGTTTCTTAGAGTTAGGTTATGTAGGAGATACGAACTATCAACTTACAACAGCGCTAGAAGGGATAACTATTTTCCAAGAAGCGTATAAAGAATCGATAGTCTTTAGTAAAGATGGGTATGCGGATATTATATCGGAGGATAATAGTAGTGGTATATATAGATTAACTTCACCGAAAAAATTAACTAAGACGTATCTTTCGTCGAAAGAAGCAGAAATATATTCTGTAGAAAAAACAGAGTATGTTATAAATTATCTGTACGACAAAGTGAATCTTAAAGAAATTGGTGATATTGTCTTAGGATATAATAAGGTGTATAACAAGGATAGAAATAGTTTTAGTTATGTTCCTGCATGGTATGTGAAATATAATGATAGATATGTTAGTTTCAAAAAAATAAAAGAAATGATAAATAATGGAGAGAGACTATGAATTGGGGTAAAATGAAGACTTTATTTATTTACCTGTTTATCGCCTTAAATGCTGTGCTATTGACTTTTTATTTCTATACAGTTCAGAAAAATAAGACGGAAATAGTGCAAGAAAAAGAAATAATAGAACGTGCTATGAAAAATGATAACATAACAGTAGAGGAAAACACCACAAAACGTGATAATCTAGGTTATGTTAATGTAACGATTTCTGATTTGAGAGATATAAGGAAAGAGGACAGTAGCCTGAAATATGAAGTTGAGAATATTGATAAAACATCTACGTTAAAAGTAAATTCAGAAAATGCTATAACAAATGTTAATAAAAATAGCTATAGGGAAGAATTAGATTCGTTTTTACTTGAAAAGATGAAGCTTAGCGTAAATTATACTTTCTCTAGTTATAATTCTACAAAAAATGAAATAGTTTACGAACAACAAATTGATAGTTTTAGAGTATTTTCGAATAAGAATGCTAGAATTGTGTTTAAGGTCGAAGGTAATGGAGAGATAAAGAGTTTCACCTTAACTGGGGTTTCTAATATAAGAAAAGACAAAAATGAAACATTAGTTTCTTCTAGTCAAGCTATAAATAGATTGTATCACGAGGATTTAGTTCCGAAAAATAGTAGGGTTAGAGCGACTCTTGGGTACTATACTTATATTTCACAAACTGAAAACCAAGTATTAATACCGACGTGGAATGTAGAGATAAGTGATAAGGATGGACATATAAGTAATTATTATGTAGATGCTATAAATCTGAATATCCTTAATAGGAAAGGGCGTAGTGCCTAGTAAGGTATTTGAATAAAATAAAAGAAGAGACCGAGTAGTGGAGTAGTAGAACCCGCCGCTCGGTCTTAGAATTATTGGTATAAACAATATGTAGTTTATATTATTCTGCTAAGTAAGAACGTAGCATCCAAACATTTTTTTCTAATTGAGTTTTTAATCCTAATGCTAAGTCAGAAGTACCTTGATCTCCTTCTTCTTCTGCTACACTCATAAGTTGAGTAAGATCACTAATTAATAATTTGAAATCGTGGAATACAGCTGCTACCATTTCAGAAGTTGTTTCTTTTTCAGTTGCTTCTTGAATTGTTGCGATTTCTAAAGCTCCTTTTAGAGTAGAAACTGGACGACCACCGATTGCTAACAATCTTTCAGCTGCCTCATCTAAAGATTCAGTTGTATAGTCGTAGTAGTTTTCAAACACTTCATGTAGTGTGTAAAATCTACGTCCAGTTACATACCAGTGGAAGCTGTGTAATTTTGTGTATAATACTGTTAAGTTTGCTACAAGTTTGTTTAATTCTGTTTTACGTGTCATTTTAAATGTTCTCCTTTATTTTTTAATTTATGCTTAAATTATAACATCATGAATTACTTATGTAAAGTTTATGGATTCTTAAAAGTTATTGAGAATTATTCTCTGAAATAAATTTTGATTTGATAATGTTTCTTATAGTGGAAGAATATAACTGATAATTGATATCTATATTTGTGGAAGGAGATAATTGGAATAAGTTGAAATATAGTTAACAAGTTGATAAAATTAAAGATGAAAGGAGTGAGTTTATGGCGAAATTCTGTATTTTTTTAATAAACTTATATAGACGATATGTTTCACGTTATACAAGACCTACGTGTAGATTTTCTCCTACATGTTCTACTTATGCAGTAGAAAGTTATAAGCGATTTGGATTTTTTCTTGGGACTTATTTGACTATAAAGAGACTTTTGAAATGCCATCCTTTTTACAAAGGTGAGTATTTTGATAATGTTCCTTTATTTAAAAGAGATATATTTAAATTTAAAAATAAAAAATAAGGAGGTTTGACTTACTTTGAAAAACCTCCTTTATTTAGGGTTAGGGCGAAATTGTTTTGTTTGGATAAAAACTTGAAATTATTGATTGAGTTTGTTGGATTGTTAAGGGGTTATTCCAACGAAATAACTATCCTAAAATTTTCTAATTATATTATTTGTGAGATAAATCCTCATTATTATTCACAAATGTTAATTATATTGCAAGAGTGAGATAAATCCTCATTGTTATCCACAAATGCAAATTTATTTTTATTTATCAATGCTATTTCCAGTATCTAATCATGCGGCAATTCCGCTCGGGAATCTATAGACATTTTTATAACCTGCTTCTTTAGCTAAAACAGCTCCTACGTGGCTTCTTTTGCAAGCGACAAATCCGCAGTATATTACTATTTTTTATCTTTATTATCTCCTAGAGTTTTAAAAATTCAGCTTTTTCTTCTGGTTTCAAATCTTTCATTTCTTTTGGTAAACCAGCGCTAACAGCGCCTTTGATTTTTGTGCTTGCAAATCTATCAGCGGGTATAGTGTTAAATAAAATCATATCTTTTTTATTGTCGATTGATTTTTTCAATTCTTCTGCGCTGATTAGGTTGTATTCTCCTGTTTTTGTTGCTCTAACAAGTTTGATAGATGCTTTTTCCACTTCGTTTTCTTTTCCATCTTTTGCAGATTGGTTTAGTCCATCTCTGCTACTACATCCAACTAAAGATGCAGAAAGTAAAACACTTGATAAAGTTAATAGAAGTTTATTGTTTCTTATAATTTTATTCCTTCATTTATTTCATCTTTATTATAACATAAAGAAGATTTTTTTTAAATAATTTATAAGAAAAAATTTATTTAATTTAAAGTAAATTATAATGTTTATTTTATTAATATAATAATATATAAATTAAAAATTATAATTTTAAATATGATATAAATAATAAAAAATCAAAAAAACTAATAATTATACAATTAGTGGAGTTAGACTGATTATTTATAGATTTTATGTAAAAAAATAAACTCTATTGCCGAATTCATGGTAATAGAGTTTTGGTATTTATCTTGAAAAAATTTATTAGATACTATTATTTATTTATTATTTTTTTTATAAATTTGAGAACTTTTATTTTAATCGTGATATTTTTGCGAGATAGTGTCTTCTTGATTAAATTAGATAACTTAGGTTTATGTTCGTTATTTTTATTAGCTAACATTTCTTTAACGAAATCAGGAATTTCAATTTTTTCACCATCTTTTTTATTAGCCAACATTTTTTTAACGAAGTCAGGCATTTCTGCTTTAGATTTATCCATTTCGTTAAATGTTGTTTTCTCAGGATTGTGATAAGCAAAAGAATTATTTTTATTAACTTCTATGGCTGATACTAAAGCTTCTATTAAGCGTGGGTCGTCGTTTGGCATAGGAGGACGGTGATAAGTAACTCCAAATTTCTCGCAAAGTTCACGGCATTCAATGTCATTATCAAAAAGTACTTCAATATGTTCGCTGATAAAACTTATAGGTACAAATACATAGTGATTTGGATGATTTGTTTGTTCTTTTAAATATTCAAGAATATCAGGTTTAATCCAAGGCATACCTATGTCACTTTCACTTTGCCAAGTATTTGTGTAATTAGCTTCATTTAGATCTAGTTTTTCAACAATAAGTTTAGTCATATCGAAAATCTGGCCAACATATGGATCGTTGTATTTTAGTGCGATTTCAGGAACGCTGTGAGCAGAAAAAATAACTTTAAAACTATCGTTTTTTACTTTTTCATCAATAATTTTTTTAATTTCATCAGCCCAGAATTCAATAAGTTTTTCTTCTTTATACCAGGATTTGATTATGTTGAATTTGATTTTATTACTCTTAATGAATTTTTCATATCCCATAATAGAATAGAATGAGTAGTGTGGTTCTAGTATCAAGCATATGCATTCTTCGATGCCATCATTTTCCATATTTGAAATTATATCAGGAATATAAGGGTTTGAGAATTTGTTAGCGAAATATACTTGATAGTCATTTTGAACAACTTGTTTTAGAAGCTCAACTTCTTTAAGAGTTATTTCTTGAAGTGGAGAACCTTCGATGCGAAGGTAATTTTCTAGAAGTGTATTAATTTCTTCGTCATCAGGTCTTACACCCCTTCTAATATTAGTGAAAAAGTTAGCTACTCCTTCGAATGAATATTCTTCAGGTGTCCCATATGTCATAACTAAAATAGCTTTTTTCATTTTTTAACCTCTCTGTATAGTGTAGTATATACGATTATATCATGATTTGTATTAAAACACACGTATTTAAACACTAGAACAGATAACTATTATCGATTACTAATATTATATAATTAATATTATAGTTTATGTGTTGTTATAGTGTGAAGGATACGTTGGTAATTAATGTATTATAAATTAATTTTACTATAAATTATGTGAAATTTTTAAAATACTATTGCAAAAACAGCTGAAAAGGTATAATATAAAAGATAACTAAAAAGTTTGCTAATGAGAGAGTTTGAAAAACTCTGATAGAGAAGTATAGAATAAGGAGGAAGTATAAATTGAGGAAAAGAATATTAGGAGCGGTAACATTTCTTGCAGCTATAGGTGGTGTTATTTATATGAAAAACAACCCTAAATACAAAGAAATAGTAAGAGTCGTAAAAACAGCGGATGCACGAGGTTTTTATGAGAAATTAATTTTAGAAAAGGATAAATTGGCTTTTACTGCAAAGGCAAAAATTAATGATTATAAAATTGACTATGAAAGCATTAGGAATGTGGGAGAGAAAATCTATGCGCGATTAATTGTCAATAATGATGAAAAACTTAATATTGATACAGTGCTTAACGAAAAAGATACTAATATTGAAGAGGTGGCACATTCAGAAAAATTAGATGAATTATTAAAACAATAGTAGTTAAGAGGGATGACTATTTTTCTTCTCTTTTAACTTGGATTTTTTCGGATAAGTATGCTAAATAATTTCCTAATAGATTTATAAAGAAGAAATCATCCATTACAGTAAGGTGAATGTAATGGATGATTTTTTATGGTTAATTTAATTGGTTTTATAATATTATGCGAAACGGCTTCGAATGCTAGCTGGTATAGACTTATAAACACTTTTAGTAACGAAGAATAAGATAGTTACTAAAACACCTTTTAGTAGGTTGAATGGAACGATACCAACAGCTACAATAGTTTTTACGTTAGTTACGATATCGGCTAAATTCATAATATATCCGTATGCTGGAAGTAATACGAAATAGTTAAGTAGAGACATGAATACTGTTATAGCTAAAGTCCCTAAAATACCGCCAATAATAGTTTTTGTAGTACCTTTTTTGTAGAATAATACGATAATACTAATAAAAGTAAATTCTACAACGATATTAGCAATTGAACCGATTGGTTCATGCGACAATAAGGCGAAGTGAAGGAAGTTTTTTAAGAATGCCACTAAAAGTGCATCTTTATATCCTAATAATAATAACGCCATGAATAGCGGTATAAACGTGAAATCAAATTTTAGAAATGGTGGCAAGAATGGCACAGCAAAACTAAAGAAAGATAGAAGTAGAGCAATAACTGCAAGCATTCCACTTAAAACAAGCGAATGAACATTTTTTTTGTACATATTAAATCCTCTTTCCTATCTTCATAGGCAAAAAATAACCGCAATATTATTTTGAAAGGGTGTGATTTAAAACGCATTAGAAATAAAAAACACCACTTTAAAAAATTTAAAGCGGGACTGAAAGGTATGAAAAATAAGCATTACATAGGTCGTAGTACAGTAAATATACATACGGTAAGTATGTGTAAGTTTATTTATTCTATATCTTCTATCATCCAGACTGTACTGTCGGTTTTGGAATTTCACCAAATCAGCTTGCGCTCGCGGACTTTAACCGCCGGTCGGGAATTTCACCCTGCCCCGAAGATAATTTAAATCATTTTTATATTTTTATTATAAATTGAAGGTTTTGATTTGTAAAGAGAAAAGGCTCAACTTTTTTAAAAAATAAGAAAGAGGCTTGTTTTTTACCGAGCCTCTTTCTAAAATTATTATTCTACTGTTACTGATTTGGCTAAGTTACGTGGTTTATCTACGTCTAATCCTTTAGTGTAGGCTGCATAATATGCGAATAATTGTGTAACTATGATACTTGCAATTGGAGCAAGGTCTTCATTTACGTTCGGAATTGCGTAGTCGTCTTTACGAGCTAATTTTTCTAATGTAATGATTAGAGTATTAGCACCACGGCTAGCTACTTCGCTTACGTTACTACGCGTATTTAAGTCTAATTTAGCACTTGTGATAAGAGCTACTACAGGTGTTCTTTCTTCGATAAGGGCGATTGTACCGTGTTTCAATTCTCCTCCGGCAAATCCTTCTGTTTGAATGTAAGAAACCTCTTTAAGTTTCAAAGCTGCTTCACATGCACTGTAGTAGTCGATTCCACGTCCGATATAGAATGCATTACGCTCTGTGAATAAGTTTTTAGCTAAGTCTCTGATAGTTTTTTTATCATCTAAAATTGATTCTATTGCTGAAGTAGTTACTGATAATTCTTTCTCGATATCAAATTTAGGTTGTTTAGAAAGTTGTTTAGCTACTTCATAAGCAAGTATGCTTAGTGTTGCGATTTGAGCAGTGTATGCTTTAGTAGAGGCAACGGCGATTTCAACACCTGCATGAAGTAATAATGTATAATCACATTCACGAGACAGAGTTGAAGCATCAACATTAGTAAGTACTAAAAACTTATAATCTTCATTTACGCTGCGTAATTTTGTAAGTACGGCACGAAGATCGGCTGTTTCTCCCGATTGAGAAAGGAAGATAAACATCGGTTTTTTAGATAATAATGGTACGTTATAAGCAAATTCTGATGCTAAGTGTACTTCTGCAGGGATACCAGCCCATTTTTCGAAATAGTTTTTCCCTACTAAACCAGCATTATAACTAGTACCACAGCCGATAATGTATAATCTATCTGCATTTTTTACATTGTTAATAATTTTGCTGTCAATATTAATATCGTGTCCGTCAAAGTAATGAGAGATAATATTACGCATAGCTCCTACTTGCTCATGAATTTCTTTAATCATATAATGTTCGTGGATACCTTTATCGATTTCTTCAGCGTTTAAGTTAGTTGAAAAACTGTCACGTTCTACAATATTACCTTCTTCATCTTCGATAGTTACGCTATCTTTTTTCACAATAACAAACTCACCATCATTGATTTCTAAGAAGTTGTTAGTGTATTTAATCATTGCTAAAGCATCACTACCGACATAGTTTTTGTTTTCTTCTCCTAGTCCAATAAGAAGTGGACTTTTATTTTTTGCTACATATAATGTATTTTTATCTTCTGTATCGATTAAACAAAGTGCATAAGATCCTTGAAGTTTTGATACGGCTTTTTTGAAAGCCTCTTTAGTATCAAGACATTGATCGCTATAAATTTGTACTAACTGAACGATAACTTCAGTATCAGTTTCAGAAACAAGTTCTACACCTTTGAAAAATCTTTCTTTAAGTTCTTGGAAGTTTTCGATAACTCCATTGTGAACTAAAATAAAACGTTTGTTGAAGCTTTGGTGAGGGTGAGAGTTAGTTGTGTTAACTCCACCATGAGTAGCCCAACGTGTATGCCCAATACCTAATTCTAGGTGAAGGTCTTTAGGTAATAGGGCTTCTAAGTTTTTAATACGACCTACAGACTTAGTAACGCTAGCCTCCCCGTTAACGACACCAGCAATACCAGCTGAGTCGTATCCACGATACTCAAGGCTACTAAGTCCATCGATTAAAAATTTAACTCCATTTGTTTCTCCAACAAATCCTACAATTCCACACATATAAAAAATTCCTCGCTTTTTCTTTAATTTACTTTTATAGAAAGTACTATAAAGTTTTATACCTATGCTCAAATATATTATACTTCATTGAGTTTAATATACTCCTTCGAGTTTATGTAAACCTTAAAAGAAGACATAATGAGCCTATAGAGAGGCGATAATGATTTTGAAGGGTATTATGCTATTACTGAGTTCCTAGGAAAGAACTGTTGCATACGCTGTACCTAAGTATCTTGTCGTCACTACGTTCCTAAAGATACAAAGGTACACCCCAGCAGTGGCAACTAGAGTTTTTAGCGTCATTCTTCCTTAAAAACTAAGTTGCTGTTGCATACGCTGCACCTAACTATT
>CAURVX010000038.1:0-17161 GCA_963528605.1 uncultured Gemella sp. | reverse complement strand
AAATGGATATCACATACTTACAAATCGCTTCTTTAGTTATCTTCTTAGTTGCTTTATTCTTAGCTGCTCGTGGAGTTAACTTAATTAAGAAAATGGCGATGTTAGCCGGATCTTCAATGTTCATTATGTCATTATTATTTGTAGTTATGGCTATTACAGCTCCATCTATTACTGGTGCTAAAACATTTAACATCGATTGGTCATTAGATACATTTATGCCAACATTTGATGTTAAGTATATTACATCTATTGCGATTTTAGTATTTGCAGTAGGTGGTTGTGAGAAGATTTCACCTTATGTTAATAAGATGAAAAATCCTTCAAAAGACTTTCCTCGTGGAATGATTGCTCTAGTAGTTATGGTTTGTACAACTGCGATTCTTGGGACTTTTGCCCTTGCTTTAATGTTTGATACAAACAATATTCCTAAAGACTTACTTACAAACGGAACTTACTACGCTTTCCAAACTTTAGGTAACTACTACGGTGTAGGTAACTTATTCTTAGTTATTTATGCAATTGTCGATTTAATTGGACAAGTTTCTGTTGTTATTATTTCTATCGATGCTCCACTACGTATGTTATTAAGTAGTGCTGATGAGAAATATATTCCTAAGAAACTATTAGTTAAGAACGAAAACGACGTATACGTTAACGGATTAAAACTTGTTGGGGTTATCGTTTCTATCTTATTAATTATCCCAATGTTTGGAATTAAAGAAGTTAATGATTTATTCAGATGGTTAGTTAAACTTAACGCTGTTACAATGCCATTACGTTATCTATGGGTATTCGCAGCATATATCTTCTTGAAAAAATCTGCTGAGAAATTCCAATCAGAATACAAATTTGTTAAAAATAAATTTGTGGGTATGGGACTTGGAGCTTGGTGTTTCTTCTTAACTGCTTTTGCTTGTATCTCTGGTATGTACACTCCAGAAAGTACTTTCCAAACAGTTATGAACACTGTAACACCAATTGTTCTACTTTCTTTAGGTTTAATAATGCCTTACTTAGCTAAAAAATACAACAACAAATAATTATTTTAAGTCATCTTAAAATTAAAAAATTTACCGCTGAGTTTAACGACTCAGTGGTTTTTTATTTGTATATGGCTAAATATTCTTAGATAATAAAAAGTTTTATATCTTATATTATTTCTATCATATTACAACCCAATCTTGATTTTCTTTAGAAAACTTTTTATAATATTAATTATAAGATATTAAGGAGAAATGTTTATGACAAAAGATAATAATACTTCCCCAAATAATGAGGTTAATCAAAATAACGATTATCCAAATAATTATTATAATGGTGAACAAAATACCGAAGAATTTTATCAAAATAATAGTCAATATTATAATTATTATGAAGGCAATTCCAATTATAATACACAGAATAATAATATAAATAATTATAACAATGAAAATTACTATAATTATGACCAAGACTTTAATACTAACCAGAATTATAATAATTATAATGATGAATTAAATTATAATAACTATAGTCAAGACGAGCGATACGAAAGTTATGATAATACAGATTATAACAACTATAATCAAGGTCAAGATTACAGTTTTAATAACCAAAATTACAATCAAAACTATGATAACTATTCACAACATAATCAAAATTTTGGTTATGGTGAAAACAACTATAATCAAAATTATGAGAATTATACACAAGATTATTCACAAAATAACTATAATAACGAAAATTATAATCCTCAGACTCTTCAAAATAATTATAATGAACAAAGTTTTGAGAATGAAAAGACGTTTGTCTCTCAGTCATATAATCAAGGTAATTATGAGAAACAAAATTTTAGTGATTCACACCTAAATAGTACTCATGATTTTGAAAATAACACACACTTTACTAATCAAAATAATGAACAAGTATTCATTGATGAGAAAAACAACGTTACTGTACAACCTATAAATAATAATTTGAATAACAATAATGTTCAAGCTAAACATTATAATGGACAAAATAATGATAAAGGTATTTTTGAAACAGTTCCTCCTGTGCCACCTATTAAAAATAATAAATCAGAAGATGCCCTTTCTCCAAAGAAAGAAAAAAAATCTAAGAAAAAATTAATAGCAGCTATATCTACTTTACTAGCAATTGTATTATTAGCTGGTGGTGGTTACTATTATTATTCTAAAAAATCAAAAACTAAAATTATTGATGAAATTGAAGTTTATGGATCAATTATTCAAAAATATAAAGCGGCTATTAACAATCCAGATAGTACTGATAAGTCTATTAATACTGAAGCCTTAAAAGCTGCTCTAAAAGAGAAGAAAAATGATGATTACATAAAATATGTATTTTACGATATTGATGGTAATGGAAGAAAAGAGCTTTTAATTGCTAGAAATGATAAGCCTAATAACCCTATAGATATGTACACATTCGATAACAACAATAAGGTAATTAGATTATTTAATCCGCAAACAATTGATAGATCCATACTAGATAAACTTGGGGTTGACGGTTCAAATAACAACTCCGGTTCTGCAGTTTTCAAAGATAAAACAATTAGAATTAGAAAATTCGATAAAGATACGGGAGAATACAATTTCTTAAAATTCTCTAAAGATGGAAATAAACTTGAAAAGACTAATGTAATTACGTTCACTGGTCTGGACGTTGATAATAGTAAGTATAAAGACATAACAACCGGAAAAGAATATGATTCTAAAAATTCATTTAACAATACTTTCCCTCTACCTGAAATACTGAAATTTGATGGTGAAAATTGGAAATCAGTGAAAAACTTCGGAGAAGAAACTGAAGGAGAAGAAGCTGAAGGAGACCAAAATAACAACAAAAATAATACTAATAACAACGAAAATAAAAAGCCTGATAATTATGAAAAAGCCTATGCCAGTGTTTTAAAAGATTATCAAGATGCTATTAACAAAGGTAAATCTGATAAACAAGATATAAATCCTGTAGCTATATCAAACTATACAGTTTTTGGAGAAAAACAAGTCGGAAAAAACTTTTTAAACTATGGTTTCTTCGATATCAATGGTGATGGAAAGGATGAACTGTTGCTATTTACAGAAGCTAGTAAAGACAAACCGAATGAATATAGTCCAATGGATGTCTATACTCTTGATAAAAATAATAAAGTAGTTCGCATTACACCTGAATTTGTAAATGGTGAAAGAACTACACTATCTATTACTAAAGATAAAGCTTTCCATGTTTATGGTTCAGGTGGTGCTAAAGTTCACAGTTATACATTCTATAAGCTAATTAAAGATGGAACTGCTCTTGAAAAAACTGATGATTTCAGTTTTGATGCTGAAGTTAATCCTAAAGAATATGAGAGACATTACCCAGTTGATAAAATTGAAAATATTCCAGTAGATCAATTTAAAGAAAAAGTTACTAATAAGAATAATTATATTAAATTTGATTTTTCTAAACGTAAGAGTATCTTTGACTTTAAAGGATAAAATTAAATAAAAATAGAACTGTGGATTTTAACTAAGTTCACAGTTCTAATTCATTAAAAAGAGAGGTTTTTATTCACCTCTCTTTTTTTATTCTAAACCTTCTACAAAGCTATAAGCACTTTGTGCTGCTATAGCTCCATCAGATGCTGCTGTGATTACTTGACGGATTTCTTTTTCACGTACATCTCCAGCTGCAAAAATACCAGGTACTGATGTTTCTAATTTTTCATTAGTTGGGATATATCCAGCCTCATTAGTAATACCTAAATCTCTGAAATCTTGAGTTTGTGGTAACATACCAACATAGATGAATACTCCATCAGCTTTAATTGAACTTTCTTCACCAGTTTTTACATTTCTGATTTCAATTGAAGAAACTTTTCTTTCACCTTTAATTTCGTATGCAACACTATCCCAAACGAATTCGATATTTTCTTTAGCGAACGCTCTATCTTGAAGAATTTTTTGGGCACGTAGTTCATCACGCCTGTGAACGATAGTTACTTTAGCAGCTAAGTTAGATAAGTATAATGCTTCTTCTATAGCTGAATCTCCTCCACCGATAACTACTACTTCTTTATTTCTAAAGAATGCACCATCACAAACTGCACAGTAACTTACACCCTTTCCTGAAAACTGTTCTTCCCCAGGAACATCAAGATTTTTGTGTTCTGATCCTGTTGCAATTATTATTGATTTCGCTACATATTCTTTTTCACCAGCAACTACATACTTAAGTCCATCTCTAACTCCAACTTCTGTTATGTTTCCAAAACTAAATTCTGTACCAAATTTTTTAGAATGTTCGAACATTTTTTCTGATAGTTCCGGTCCTGTAATCATTTCATATCCAGTATAGTTCTCAATTTCTTCGGTTGATAGCATTTGACCACCTGGATATTTTCTTTCTAGCATCAATACTGACATATTCGCTCGTGACGCATAGATTGAAGCAGTCATACCTGCTGGTCCTGCTCCTACAATAATTAGGTCATAAATTTTTTCTGTCATATTTTCCACCTTCTCTTTTATGATTCTCTATACAAAATCTTCTTATCTTTATATTTTGTATTAAGCACTATTAAGTATATCAAACTTCCTACTACAAATACTAGTGAAAGGACTTGAGAAACTCTCAAGCTTCCTAGATATAGTGAATCTGTTCTCATTCCTTCAACGATAAATCTCTCTACTCCATACAAGATTAAGTATGCAGAGAAGACTTCACTTTGTGCTAGTTTATTTCTGATTAATAGAAGTATTACAAGTGCGATTAAGCACCATAAACTTTCATATAGAAATGTTGGTTGACGGTATGCTCCATCAATATACATATTTTCTACAATAAAGTTTGGAATAAATTTATCTTGCAAATATTGTTTACTAACTGCTTCACCGTATGCTTCATGGTTGAAAAAGTTCCCCCAACGTCCTAACATTTGTCCTACTAGTAAACTTGGTGCTATTATATCTAATAATTTTATAATCTTTATCCCTCTTTTTCTTGCAAAGAAGTATAACACTACAAATCCACCAATTAAACCACCGTATATCGCTATTCCACCATCCCAAATGGCTATCATACTAGCGAAGTCACCTTTGTAAAATTCCCATCTGAATATTACGTAGTATGCACGAGCAAAAATAAATGCTATAGGCAAAGCTATTAGCAATAGATCTAACATTGTATCTTTTTTTAGCCCTCTTTTTGTAGCCTCTCTATCAGCAAGGTAGTATGCAAAAAATACTGTTGTCGCTATAATAATTCCGTACCAATATACTGGTTTTGTAAATAAGTGAAAAGCTATTGGATCTAAGTAACCTAATGTCATATTATTCCACCCCATTATTCATATTATTTCTTTTTATTTCTTCTGCTAATCGTGATGTAAAATCTTTAGCTGTGTTGACACCCATTTGATTTAATCTATAGTTCATAGCCGCAGATTCTATAATGATTGCAACATTTCGTCCAGGTCTTACTGGAATTGTTTTCTTCTCAATTTTTGAATTTAGAATTTCTTGACTTTCGTTGCCTAAACCAATTCTATCGTATTGTTTTTGATCATTCCATGTTTCTAAGTGAATATTTAACTGTAGTCTCTTATCACTACGTACTGCCCCAGTACCGAACAATGTCATTACATTAATAATTCCTAATCCTCGAATTTCCAATAAGTGCTTTATTAAAGTAGATTCGCAACTTCCGATTAAGAATCCTTTTTCTATTTCTCTAATATCTACTCTATCATCAGCTACTAAACGGTGACCACGTTTGATAAGTTCTAACGCTATTTCACTCTTACCAATTCCACTTTCTCCTGTTAATAGGACTCCTATACCGTAAACTTCAATAAATACTCCGTGTATGGAAGTTGTTGGTGCAAATACTCTTCGAAGATGATTCGAAATATTTCCCATCAATTTCGTAGTATCTTGTCTACACCTTAATACTGGTGTATCGTATTTGTTAGCTGCCTCTATTAATTCCTTCGGAACTTCTAATTCTCTAGATATGATAATACATGGCGTTATACGCGTACATAACATACGCATTCTTGATTTTTTTTCAACATCAGGAATTAGTTTAAAAAATGATAATTCACTTGTCCCGAGAATTTGAATTCTTTTTGGTGAATAGTGAGAAAAATACCCTGCAAGTTGCAATGCTGGACGAGATAACTCATCGGTTGTGATTTCTCTATCTAATCCTTTTTCGCCACTTATTACTTCTAAATTCAATATTTCAGCAAGCTCTCTTGTTGTAATTTTTGGCATAATTTTTTTCCTTTTTTATTTTTTATTAAATGTTTTTATTATTATCGTTCTTGGTTCGGTTTTAAATATAAAATTGAAAATTCTAATTGCTATTACTAAGCCTATTGCTGTCCAAAACGATACTATCTCAAAATGTGGTGCCAATATATAAGAAACTGAATAAACTAATAAAGTCCGTACTAATAATGAAAATAATCCTAAACTAAATATTGTTAATATTACAGTAACTATCAATATTGGTCTAACTAATGTGAATAATATTGTAATCAGTAAAGCTCCAAGGAAACCATATATTGGATGATCAATTTTTAGTTTTCCTTGTGTTAAACCTGCAAATGCTATTACAACTAATGTATTTACAATAATCTTCTTCAAAAAGGGCAAATATATTGCTTTAAATGTATCCATATATTTCCTTTCGATTGCTATTTTATATAAATTAGAAAGGGAGTGACTCAAAAATCGTGATTTCGGAGAAATCGATTTTGTCGAGTCACTCCCGCAAAGTTTATTAGATTTCTAAAAGTCTTTATTATACGAATTTAGTTATCAATAAACCACTACGACTATGCGTTCTCATATAAACTTTTAAAATTGAGAACTTTTAGATTAGTCTCTTTTTAAAAGTTTATTTTTTTATAATTATTTTGAAAACTCTTCAGTAATTTGAGGAACTACTTGTTTTTTACGTGATACAACACCTTCAAGTGTCATAAAGTCATTTTCTAGAGTTTTTCCAAATGCCGTTGCAACTTTATCTTGTTTTTCACCTAATACTAGTACTTCTGAATCTGAAGTTAAGATATTAGTGATTACAAATACATACGCTGCTAATCCTTTTGAAGATAATTCTTCATTGATTGCTGCTTCTAATTCTTCTTTTCTATCAGCTACTTCGTTAGCATCAACTGTGTTAATTTGTGCAACTACAAGTTTATCTGATCCTAAAACAAATTCTTTAGCATCTAAAGAAATTAGAGTTTCAGCTGTTTTGTCAGTTGTTGATGCTCCAGCTTTAAGCATAGCAAGACCATATTCTTCTAAATTAACATCTGCAATTTTTGCTAATTCTTCAGCTGCAACTTTATCTTGTAAAGTACATGTTGGAGATTTGAATAATAATGAATCAGAGATAATAGCTGATAACATTAATCCTGCCATTTGTTTGTCGATGTTAACATTTTGCTCTTCATAGATTTTTTTTAAGATTGTAGCTGTACATCCCAGTGGCTCAGCACGGTAATATAATGGTGCAGCTGTTTCAAAGTTTGCGATACGGTGGTGATCGATTACTTCACGAACAACAGCTTTTTCGATTCCATTAGCTGATTGTTGGAATTCATTGTGGTCAACTAAGATAACGTGTTGTCCTTCTGCTACTTCCTCTACTAAACGTGGTAAACGTACGTTAAAGTATTCTAAAGCGTATTTTGTTTCATCGTTAATTTCACCAAGTCTTACAGCTTCAGTATCCATCCCTTGTAATCTTTTTAAATTGTTATAAACGATACTTGAACAAATTGTATCAGTATCTGGATTTTTGTGTCCGAAAATTAAAATGTTTGTCATTTTCTAACTCCTTGTTTTTATTTATACTTACTTATATTTTACCTTTTTTTTGTAATTATTTCAAACTTATTTTGAAAATTACAAGCTTTTTTTCGCTAAACTTAAATCTACATGGCAATAACCTGTAGGGTTCTTCTCAAGGTATTTTTGATGATATTCTTCTGCATCGATGTAGTTATTTACCGCTTCTACTTCTACAGCAATTTTCTTAGTATAATTTTTTTGAAGTTCTTCTATAAATTTAACTACTTCTTCTCTTGTTTCTTCATCTACATAGTAAATTCCTGTTCTGTATTGACGCCCTCTGTCTCCACCTTGTTTATTGATACTTACTGGATCAATAATTCTAAAATAGTGACGTAATACATCATTTAAAGGTAGTACTGAATTATCATATTTTAAATAAATAACCTCAGCATGATCTGTTGTTTTAATTTGTTGATAAGTAGTTTCTGCCGTTTGTCCATTGCTGTAACCAACTTTTGTAGTTATTACTCCATCAAGTTGTGCGAAATAACCTTCAACCCCCCAGAAACATCCTCCTGCTAGATAAATTTCTTTTTCCATAGTATGACCTCTCAATCTTTAATCAATCTTCTTAATTAAGTATCTACAATTATACTATAAAACACTTTCTTTTTATATAATTCTGCCTGTATTTCAATTAGACTTTAATAATATTAAACAAGCTTAATATAAATATCTACAGAAAAAAAACAAGTACATTTTTTGTACTTGCTTTTAAATATATTCTATTTAGTATTGTGAAGATCTTATAAGCTAAATTCAGCGTTAATATTATCTTCTATTCTGTCGTATGAGTTTCTTCAAATACTCTGTGTTCTACTTTATAATTATGGAAAATTGCATTAATTTCCGCACCGATAATTAGTATATATCCCGTAATATATAGCCAAAGTATGAATGCCATAAATGCTCCAATTGTTCCATAAGTTTTAATATAACTTGAAAAATGATCAATATAGTATCCGAATAATCTACTGACTATTGTCCATGATAATGTTGCAAACAACGCTCCTGGGAGTATACTAATAGCTTTTAGTTTCAAGTTAGGCCCCATAGTATATAGGAACACGAAGACAAAGAATATAAAAAGTAATGGTAGTGTATAATTTATTACCGACCATAAGTTATAGAATCCTTCATCTAGATTAAACTTATGGAAAAGTACGTATGTAAGTTGTTTTCCAAATACGATTAAAGCTAACGCAAGGAACATACCTACTAAGAACAATGCTGTTAAGATTACACTAATTATTTTAGTAACAATCCATATTCTTCCATCACGAACTCTAAACGCATTATTAAATGCTATAATTATTCCATAAATACCACTAGATGCTGACCAAATTGTGAAGACAATCCCCACCGTAATAATCGTGTTATTCTTATTATTTAAGACTTCTGAAATCATATCAAAAAGATAATCACCTAAGTCCCCTGGCGCATAACTATGAATTTTTTCTAATATAAATTGTTGGTCGATTTTAAAATATGGCGTTAAGGCCAAAGCTACAATTAGCATTGGGAATAAAGATAAAATAAAATAATAACTTAGATTTGCAGATAGCAATGATATTTCATCATACATAAGACGATAATACATTTCTTTTACAAATTTCTTAATCGTTAATTTACCCTTTGGATTATCTTTATAAAATGAATAATTCTTCTCTGGTATAAACATAACTATAAAATATATTTAGCCACTGTTTTAGCAGCTTTATAGTACATTGGTAATGAAGAAACAGAGAATAAGTTTAAACTTCCAATAGGAAACTTAGTTTTTTCTGACACAATATATCCTTTTTCTTCTAAATACTTTTTAGCTTCTTCTACTTTTGCACGTTCTTCTGAACTAAGATTTTCTTTTTTATGAAATACAGTAGCTGCTGCAAGTGCTCCAGCACCTACAAGACCTAATAATAACTTCTTACCCATTAATATCTCCTTTAAATTTAGTTTCAATTTTTGTCAATATAGTACTATTTTAAACTATTTGATAAAACAAAGCAACACTTAATATACCTTTCTGTATTGATATAGAATATATCAACTACAAAATATCCGTATTTATATCGAAGATTCAAAACAAAAAACTCATCCCAATTTTCTTTTTAAAATTAGGATGAGCCTTTCTATTATTTAGATTTATTATTTTCTTTAAGCTGCTGTGTTATTTGTTTATCATAATAGTCGCTTAGACTTTTTATCGTATACATTTTATTAATGTAAATCCCCATAATACTAAATATAACCGTTATAACTAACAAAGTTACAAGTAAGGATACTACTATTGCATTTGCTTTTTTATGTTCTTTTATTATATTCATCGTACTAAATTCCTTCCTCATTGTTAGAGCTTGGTTTTATTTTTTCTATTTCTACATTATATTTAGAGTGTTTTTCTTTGTCTTTCTTTGCCTTCTCCTCTTTTTCTTTTTTGTCTTTTTCTTCTTTTTCTTTCTTTTCTTTCTCTTCTTGGGCTTTTTCTTTATCTGTTTTTTCATCTTTTATCTTTAGAAACATATCACGTTCGTTATTATTTTTATCTACGATTAGTATATGGATAGTATCATCTTCAACAGATAAAGTATATCCCTTGATATGTTTTAGTAGGAGAATATATCCAGCAAAGTCATTAGAATTTTTAAATTTATCCATGTAGATTTGATTATCATTGAAATTTATCCTTACATCTTCTGAGTCATCTTTACTTTTCATTATAATATAATGTTTTTCTTGAGTGACTTTTGCACTATTATTGTATGTCTGTAGTATTTTTCTGTGTGCCAAGGCATATTCATAATTTGAATAGTCTAAAAATCTTTTAGAGGTGTTTATTGTAGTCTGTAGTATTAGCATAAGTAATAAGGTCAGGATTACTAATAAGAATAAGGATACTGTCAATTCTAGCAAGGTGAATCCCTGTTTAGATTTAGCTATAACTGATTTTTTCACCAGACTCTTCATCCTCAATTCTCGCTGAATTCCCACTCACACTTATGTAATAATTTTTTCTCTTTGTAGTGAAATTTTGATCCTTATAATGACTACAAATTTCTTCATACAATATCTCTTTCATCTCTAATTCTTTTTCAATTTTGTAAAGATTAGAATATTGCCTTACCATATTTGGAATTAAAAATACAAATAGTAATGAACAAATAAATAATGCTCCTATCAGTTCTATAAAAGTAAATCCTTTTTTATTATATTTCATCTAGTGTCACATAACCTGTATCTAAATGAACTATTATTCGATATAAACTATTATCAAACTTTACATCGACGGTATTCGCTTTAGATATTAGATTTCCTCTCCAATATTCAAATTTCACTGAAGATGCACCAAGTTTTGCTTTACCATTTTTACGTATTTTCTTCCAATACTTCTGACCATCATATAAAACTGCATATTCATCATCACTTGAAAAGAAGTAGATATAAGATCTATCCTTACCTAAACTCTTAGTTTGAATAGTATAAATTTCTGAAACTAGCTCATTAACAGCTAATCTCTCCTGATATTTTTCATAAGTATTTATAGAAATTCTTGATAAAATTATTACTATAATACTAACTATCATTAACACAGCTATCATCTCTACCAAAGAGAATCCTCTTCTATTTTTGAAGTGTTGCTTTACCATTTGCTATTACTATTTTCTTACCATTAGGTGCTGTACTAGCTTTATCTGCAGGACCATCTAAATAATTTTTTTCAACTAGTTTTTCAAATGTAACATCTTTATCTTTTTCATTTATTTCATAAGCTGTAACTTGTGATTGTACTGTTTTTTCATAAGCTTCTGAACTTTTATCTTTAGCAGTATCTATATTCTTAGTAATATTAGGGATTATAAGAATTAATAGAATTGCGATTATAAATAGCACGATTAACATCCCAATCAATGTGAAACCGTCTTTGTTTTTAAACTTTTGAATAATTTTTTTCATAATTCCCTCCTTATTTTAATGAACTTGCCATATTAAAGATTGGAAGTAGTATTACCATATACAGTCCAACAATTACTATAGCTAAGATTCCAAATAAAATAGGTTGTAATTTTTTTAAGGTTCTGTCTAATGATGTTAAAAAGGTATCTAACATCAATTCACTGAAAAGTTTTAATTCTTTATCAATCAAACCATTATTTCTTCCGTGGCTTACAAATTTTCTAATTGATTTATCAAAGTATTTAATTTTTCCAATAGCATCTTCGAAACTTATACCTTTATCTAGTTCATGTAAAATTTCTTTAGCAAATTCTGTTAAATAATAATCATAGTTTTCTTCGACCATTACTTCTAATGCTGTTTTCAATGAGAATCCACTCATAAGGAATAAACTTAACTCCATAGAAAATCTGTAAGAAAAATATAGTTTAGAATAGTTCCTAATCTTAGGAATATATAATAGGGTCTTTAAAAATAGATGTGGTTTATATTTAATTGTATAAAATAAGTAACTTATACCTAAAAGGGTAAATAAAATTATAATAGAAATGAATTTTGGAATATAATAAAGTGATTTGATTAATATAATGGTTTGGAGATCCATCTTAATATTAGATGAAGTATAGATGTTCTCAAATTGTGGAATTACTAGCGCATTAAATACCATAATAAGGCATATTAATGTGAGTGTTAAAAATAGTGGATATCTTAATGTTTTTATTATCTTTTCTTGTTGTATTTTTTGTATTGATAGATAAGTTTCTACTTCGAGTAACATATCTTCAATTCTACCATAGTCTTCAGCAAATTTTATTTTACTTATAATTAGTTGTGAATAACCAAGATATCCCAATATATCGGATAATTTATTTCCGTTAGAGAGTTTTTCTTTTATCTTTTTAATTTCGTCATCAGCAACTTCATATTGTATTAATAGAAATTCTAAAGAATCTTCTAACATATATCCATGATTTATCAACTCATATAGCCGCTTAATAAAATATATTTTATTCTCTTTATCTAGGATTTTTTTAATATCCCCATTTTTCTTTTTCATCATTGGTGATTAATCCTTTTTCACAGGCTAGTTCAAACTTTTTCTCTAAAGAGTTTTTATGTATTTTATTGTTATCTATATATTCATGAATATCTTCTTTTTTCAATATTTCAGTTACTAATCCTCTTTTTCCGTTTATTAAATTTACTAATCTTTGCGAAATAATGCAAATTACGGTTTGTTTTATATCTTCAAGTGACAGATTTAAATCTTTTAATCGATTTATTACTCCTATAGAATCTTCCGCATGAATTGTGCTTAAAACTAAATGTCCTGAAAATGCTGATGTTATTACTTGACCAGCAGTCTTATAATCTCGAATCTCTCCGATTACCATCGCATCTGGATCGCATCTCAAGATAGATTTTAAGGCATTATCATAGTTAATTCCTGCTTTTTCATTTACTTGCATTTGTATTAAACTAGGAATCTTTTTTTCTACAGGATCTTCTACTGTAATTACCTGCTTATTAATACTAGCAAGCTCACTTGCTAATTTATACAGTGATGTTGATTTACCGCTTCCTGTAGGGCCCGAAAATAATATTAGACCATTAGCTTTTTTTGAAAGATTATTTATGTACTGACTATCTTCTTCAAAAATACTGTATTCAACATCTTCTAATTCGTTAATAAATATTCTGACCACACAGCCCTCATTTAACTCACTTAGTGGTAAGGTAGAAACACGTAAAAAATAATCTTTGTCATTATATTTATAGACAAAACGACCACTTTGTGGTTCTTTATTCCTTGAAATATCTATATTAGAATTAAATTTTAAAAGCGAGATAATCGCGTCTAGCTCCCTATTAGAAAATTGTTCATATTTACTCAGATGACCGTTCACCCTGAGCTGTATAAAGGAATTTCCCGACGTATGTGGGTATATATGGATATCACTGGCTCTTTTTTCTATTGCTTCGTTAATAATTTGGTTCATTAATTCTTTTACATCAATAGTTATCACCCCTTTTTCTCAAGAAAAGAAAAATATAGGCTTAGTATTATCACTTAGCCTATATTTAAAAACTATTAATTTAATTTACTACATTATAACTCTATAGCCTAAGTATTTGAGTATTTTATAGATTTATATTTCTAGAAAAAGAATATCCCCTAAATCTTCTCAAAACTTCTTCTACTAATTTACAATCCTCACTATCAAGTGATTTAATCATATCAATTACTTCAAAGTGAGTATCAGCCAACTCTTCTGGTTCCCCTTTTTCAGTTTTATAACCTACCAGTTCATCAATAGAAACGTTATATAATTTAGCTATTGATACAAGTGTCGCAACGTTTGGTTCGTTACGCCCGTATTCCCAGTTAGCATATACACCGTGAGATGATAACTCTAGTTTATCTGCTACAGTTGACATAGAGTAATTGTTCATTTTTCGAAGTTTTTTTAAGTTTTGTGCCAGTAATGTTCCTTTATTCTTCAAAGTAATCCTCCTTTCTCATCTATAACCATTATACCTTGTTTTCTATAAAAAATCAAATTAAATTATAAATTTTTAAACCTTTTTTTCTTACTAATATAGAATATCATTTTCAAATTATGTGTAATTTTTACAGAAAATCTACCATAAACTTTGATATGTCAACCATGACACAAATAAAAACAACACTAAGATTAGCGTTGTTTTCATTCATTAAATAGGTTTTTCAACAGTTAATATTTTTATATTTTTTAATAAATTAGTATAAACATAATTTGCTGCTATAAGGCCAGCAATAGATGGACAGAATGCATTAGATGCTGGTGGTATTTTCGCTTTTCGTATAGATGAGTCTTGTTTTCCTATTTTTTCTAAATATTCTTTGTTCGCAATTGTCGGACTTTCAGTAGAAAATACTACAGGAACTTTTCCTCGTACTTTTTCTTTTTTAAATTTGGTTCTTATTACTTTTGCTAATGGACATACAGTAGTTTTACTAATGTCTGCAACTTGGAATTTTGTTGGATCCAGTTTATTAGCAGCACCCATAACACTTATCACTGGGATGTTATTTGCTAAACAATATTTTATTAAATGTATTTTAAATGTCACTGTGTCACAAGCATCTATTACAAAGTCTAATGGTTTCTCATAGAATACTGGATATGTATCTTCAGTATAGAAATCTTGAATCGCAATAACTTCACATTCTGGATTAATATCCAAAATTCTTTTCTTCATTTCTTGAACTTTACTGCATCCTACAGTTTTAGTGGTTGCATGAATTTGTCGATTGACATTTGTAATATCAATATCATCTTTATCCATAAGTACTAGTGAACCAACACCAGAACGTGCTAATGATTCAGCCGCAAATGAGCCTACACCACCGATTCCTAATATACCTACTCTTTTATTTTTTAATAATTCTAATCCTTCAGTTCCTATTAATAGTTCATTTCTTGAAAATTGATGTAACATTTCTATCTCCATTTTTTAAATTATATATTTTTAAATTAAAAAAGACTGGATACCTTTAGAACCAGTCATAAAAAACCAAAACGCCGTAGATTCTTACCTAAATTGGTCCTGATATAATCAGGTGGGTACGATAGCCTTATGTTCTAAAGTCTTCTCAAGGAAGCATTTTATACTAGTAAGCGATTCTCATTCCCGTTCAAAAAGTGTTAGGCCCGAATGTATGGTAAGTCTTACAAGCGCTTTAGTTTCTATTTATATTTTACCACACTTACTTTACTAAGACAACCTCAAAATTTGTATAATCAGGTAGTTTATCTTGGTTTATTTCTCTAAAACATATCAAATAAAAGGTTTTCATAATATAAAATAATTTTAAATATATTTTTAATATTTGATTCTTCACTACTTATTTTTTTTATTAAATTTTTACTATTTTAAAAGTTTTTTCAGAAATTCCCCTGTATAACTTTCATTGTTTTTAACTAATTTTTCTGGAGTACATTCTGCAAGAATTGTTCCTCCTCCTACTCCTCCTTCTGGACCTAAATCTATCAGATGGTCGCAGCATTTTATAACATCTAAGTTATGCTCAATCACAACAACAGTATTTCCACCATCAACTAATTTATCTATAATTTTAATTAATCTACTAATATCGTCAATATGTAACCCTGTTGTAGGTTCATCAAGAATATATAGTGTTTTACCTGTAGATTTCTTATAAAGTTCGCTTGCTAGTTTAACCCTTTGAGCTTCTCCTCCTGAAAGTGTAGTTGCACTTTGACCTAGTCTTATGTAATCAAGACCCACGTGGACTAATGTCTCTAGTTTATTTTTTATCTTAGGGATATTCTCGAAAAATTCATACGCTTCTTTAATTGTCATATCTAAAACATCACTGATACTCTTACCTTTATACTTAACTTCTAATGTCTCTCTATTATATCGTTTACCTTTACATACTTCACACGGTACATAAACATCAGGTAAAAAGTGCATTTCAATTTTTAAGATTCCATCTCCACTACAAGCTTCACAACGGCCACCTTTTACGTTAAAGCTGAATCGTCCTTTTTTGTATCCACGCAATTTAGCCTCATTAGTGCTTGCATATAAATCTCGTATATCATCAAATACACCTGTATAGGTAGCTGGGTTACTTCGTGGTGTTCTTCCTATTGGGCTTTGGTCTATATCAATAATCTTATCAATATTCCCTTCAATTCCCTCGACCGATTTCACTACAGTTGTGTCTATTTCTTCTTTATTAAGAACGTTTTTTACTGAAGTAAATAAGATTTCATTAACAAGCGTTGATTTACCACTTCCTGAAACCCCCGTTACTCCAATAAATTTACCAAGTGGAAATTTCACACTAACGTCCTTTAGATTATTTTTTCTTGCTTTCTTAATAACGATATTTTCACCATTACCTTCTCTTCTTTTCGATGGTACGTCTATTTTTTTGCGACCTGATAGATAAGCTCCAGTTATAGAATTTTCATTCTCCATGATTTCATCAGGTGTTCCAACAGCAACTACTTGTCCTCCATGTTCACCTGCTTTAGGCCCTATATCAACTATATAGTCACAAGCTAACATCGTATCCTCATCATGTTCAACTACCAATACTGTATTTCCTAAATCTCTCATAGAAAGCATAGTATTAATAAGTTTTTCATTATCTCTTTGGTGCAACCCTATTGACGGTTCATCAAGAATATAAGTAACTCCCATAAGTTTTGAACCGATTTGCGTTGCTAATCTAATACGCTGAGCTTCTCCTCCTGATAATGTCCCAGAAGATCTATCTAGTGTTAGATAATCTAAACCAACATCATTTAAAAACTGTAATCTTGATTTAATTT
>CAURVX010000037.1:0-18392 GCA_963528605.1 uncultured Gemella sp. | reverse complement strand
ACTTCTAATTTCAAATATTTATTTATTTAAAAAAGAAATACCAGAGATTGTAACATTACAAAATTTTTATAGTGAAGATTTATCTGATATTGAGATTGAATTAGATCCAAATTTAACTATTGAGAAAAATTCAGAGAAGTATTTTGATTTATATAAAAAGAACAAGAGGACGATTGAGAATTTAATTGAACAAATAGAGATTGCAAAACAGGATTTAGGATATTTTGAAACTATTAAATTCCAAATTGAAAATGCAGATAAAACGGATATAGCAGAAATCAAAGAAGAATTGATTGCAAATGGGATATTAAAAGAAAAGATTAAGGTTAATAAGAAAAAGAATAAGAGTAATTATTTTGTAATTAACCATAATGGAACTAACATTTATGTTGGAAAAAATAATCTTCAAAATGATGCTATTACTAATAAATTAGCAAGGCGCGATTATCTATGGTTCCATGCTAAAGATATTCCAGGTAGTCACGTGGTAATCTTTGATAATAATCCTAGTGAAGAAACAATAGAAGTTGCATCAATGCTAGCTGCGTATTATTCGAAGTTTAAAAATGAAGAGTATGTTAATGTTGATAGAACGTTAATCAAAAATGTAAAAAAAATATCTGGTGCTAAACCGGGCTTAGTAACTTATACTGGACAAAAAATGGTTAAACAAAAAATTGATAAAGATCTTATAGGAGAGCTTTTAATAAAATAAAACAATTAAATAATCAGAAAAGGTAAACATATGAATGATAGATTAGATGTAAAAGCTGGTGTAAGAGATACTTTACCGACAGTTTTTGGGTATATAGGTATCGGGTTAGCCTTTGGAATTATTGCTAGTTCAGTTGGACTTAATCCTTTCTTTGTTGGAGCAATGTCATTATTTATATATGCAGGTGGAGCGCAATTTATAACTGTAAGTATGCTTTCTAGGAGCTTTCCTATACTTTCAATTGTCTTGGCAACATTTCTAATAAACTCAAGAATGATATTAATGAGTATGGCAACAGCTCTATTTTTCAAGAGATATAGTGTATTTAAGAATATTATAATTGGTACTTTTTTAACTGATGAGAGTTTTGCTTTAGGAATGAATAAACAAAACTATACTAATGGAAGGTTGACATTTGAATGGTTCAATACTGCAAACATAGTATCTTATTTTACATGGGTTGTGTCATCGGTACTAGGTGCGTTACTAGGTGGAATAGTTAAGGATCCTAAAGTCCTAGGTTTAGATTTTGCTCTAGTAGCGATGTTTATAGGATTGTTATATTTACAAGTTATTTCAGATATTACTATTAAGAAAAAAGTACAATTCCTAGTAATTGTCGTTGTATTCTTCTTAGTATATTTTGGAATGATTTTCATTCCAAGTAATTTATTAATTATAGTGGTCACTTTAATAGGATGTGCGATAGGAGTGGTGTTGAAACATGTTATCTACTAACTATATAATTTTAACAATATTAGGATGTTCAATTGTTACTTGGTTATCTAGGGTACTTCCTTTCGTATTTTTGAAGAAATTCGATTTACCTAAACCGGTTATAGAGTATCTAAGTTTTGTACCGATTGTAATAATGTCGGCTCTATGGTTTAATAGTCTATTTATTCAAAAGATTGGGGAGTTTCCTCAAATAAATTATGAAAATCTACTCGCTTCTCTACCTACGGTAATAAGTGCAATCATTTCAAAAAGTCTCTTGGTGATAGTTGTAGTAGGAATAGTTTCACTAGCGATTATTAGACTTGTATTTTAAAAATGAAAATTTAGAATTTTAAGAAAATATTACCTAATTAATTTACAACTTAAATATACATTTTTATAGTTTAAATTTTTTCCGATTTATGGTATCATAAAAAGATAATAAAACATAACAGAAGGATACGAAAAATGGAGAAAGGATTATTAATAGTTCTTTCAGGACCTTCAGGAGTAGGTAAAGGTACTGTTAGAAAAAGAATTTTTGAAAGTAATGATGTTGACTTCGAATATTCAATTTCAATGACGTCAAGAGGTATGAGACCTGGTGAAGTAGACGGGGTTGATTATTTCTTTAAAACAAAAGAAGAATTTGAATCTTTAATTCAACAAGGTGAGTTATTAGAATATGCTCAATATGTCGATAATTATTACGGAACTCCCGTTAAATATGTAAGGGAGACGATGGAAAAAGGAAAAGATATATTTTTAGAAATTGAAGTACAAGGTGCAGGACAAGTAAAAAGTAAAATTCCGGATGCTTTATTTATATTTTTAGCACCACCAAGTATCGGTGATCTTAAAGAAAGATTAAAAGGTCGAGGAACTGAGAGTGATGAAGTAATAGAATCACGTGTAGCAAAAGCAAAAAAAGAAATTAATATGATGCACCTATATGATTATGTTGTTGAAAATGATGAAGTAGATAAAGCTGTAGAAAGAATTAAAGCAATTATACTTAGTGAGCATTTAAAACGTGAGCGTATAGAGATGAAATATAGAAGAGCATTATTAGAATTAGAAGAAATGTAGGAGAAAAAAATGTTATATCCAAAATTAGACGTATTAAAATCAAAAGTAAATTCAAAATACATGCTAGTATCATTAGCAAGTAAAAGAGCAAGAGAACTATTTGCAAATCCTGAAACAAGCAAACTAGACAAATACACTTCTCATAAAGAAGTTGGGAAAGCATTAGAGGAAATTGCTGAAGGTAAAATTTCTGTATTAGAAAAATAGTTTAGATTATTGTTTACAAAACGGTATTTTTAGTGTAAAGTAATATAAGTGTTTTTCTTTGAGTGATCGCGGCAGTAATGCTGAGGAAAGTCCATACTCACACAGGCTGAGATGCTTGTAGTGTTCAACGCTAAACGAAAAAATAAGTTTAGGCGCCTTATGGTGACGGCAGAAAATATGACCTAAGTAGTTTTCTATATGGTTATATATCTTGAAAGTGCCACAGTGACGGAGTTCTTATAGAAATATAAGAAGTGGAACGCGGTAAACCCCTTGAGTGAGCAATTCAAATTTTGGTAGAAGCACTTATTCCGCAAAAATGAATGTAGGAATAGGAAATATGTATATATTTAGACAGATGATCACAGCTATTTTTACGAGAGTAGACTAGTCTCGATTGAGTAAGGTAGATACAGAATATGGCTTATGATAAGAAAAACAACTAGTTCTAGGGGCTCTTAGGAGCCCCTTTTTTTAAGGAGGAAGAAATGAATTTTAATTTAGTAGCAACAACCCCTATGGGAATTGAAGCAATAGTAGCTAAAGAAGTGCAAGAATTAGGTTATGAAACAAAAGTAGAAAACGGGAGAGTGTTCTATTCAGGGGATAAGAGAGCAATAGTACGTTCGAACCTATGGTTAAGATGTGCAGATAGGGTTAAGATCGTGGTTGCACAATTTCCTGCGTATACTTTCGAGGAACTTTTTGAAAAAACTAAAGAAATAGAGTGGGATAAATATCTTCCAGTAGATGCCAAATTCCCTGTAGATGGACGAAGTCATAAGTCTACATTATTCAGTGTTTCTGACTGTCAGTCAATCGTTAAAAAAGCAATTGTTGAGAAAATGAAGAAAAGCTATGGAGTTACAGGTTGGTTAACCGAGACAGGAGCTAGATATAGATTAGAGATTATTATGTTAAATGATATTGCAACTATTCTATTAGATACTTCTGGAGATGGACTGCATAAGCGTGGATATCGTGCTAAACAAGGGACTGCACCATTAAAAGAAACATTAGCAGCAGCAATGGTTAAACTTACAAATTGGAAAGGTGAAACACCATTATACGATTTATTCTGTGGATCGGGTACATTATTAATTGAAGCAGCTATGGCAGCACAAAATATGGCACCTGGAATCAATAGAAACTTTGACTTTGAAAAATGGCCATGGATGCCAAAAAGTCTTGTAGATGAAGAAAGAAACAAGGCTGAGGATCTAATTGATTATGAAAAAGAATTAGAATTATATGGTTCTGATATTGATCCAAAGATGATTGCAACTGCTGAAAATAACGCTGAAGAAATAGGATTAGCAGGAGTTATTAAGTTTAAACAGATGTCAGTTTTCGATTTTGTAGCGAAGAAAGAAACTGGGTGTGTGATTGCCAATCCACCGTATGGAGAACGTTTAGGAGAGAAAAAAGAAGTAGAGGCGATGTATAAGTTTTTAGGGGCTGAACTTAAAAATAAAAAACATTGGTCACTTTACTTATTAACTTCTCATAAAATGTTTGAACATTTATATGGGAAAAAGGCAACGAAAAGAAGAAAGCTATTTAACGGTTCCATTGAATGTACCTATTATCAATACTGGGGAGAAAAAATAAGATAACATTTGACAATTATAAAAATATATCATAAAATAAGGATGTAAGTAGAGTTATATTATAAAGAAAAGAGGTTGAGTTTATGCATTTAACAAAGAGTACTGAACAAGCAATCTGTATAATGGTAATGTTATACCTTCAAGATAGGCATGTTTTCTTAAATTCTAAGGAAATAAGCCAGCGTTTAAATATTTCTCCAACGTATCTGAAAAAAATTATGAGAAAATTGGTTGTCAATGATCTAGTAAAAGCTAACACTGGTATTGGCGGGGGATATAAATATAAATCAAATAAAAAAGTTACTTTATATGACGTATATGTAGCGCTAAACGATGAAGTAGAAATATTTGCTTTAAAAACAGATTATGTATCTAAAATTTTTGAAGGTGCGTTAGCAGTTGATAAACGTTATAGCAAGTATTTGAAAAAAGTTAACACTGTAAATAAAGCTATAAAATCTTCATTAGAAGAAATTACAATTGAAAACTTAGTTGAAGATATTCTAGAAGAGAATGCTAAAATAAGATTAGATTGGAATAATTGGGAAGACGAATTTGAAAGGGTAAACGTCTTCTTTAAAGGATAAAAAATAACGGTTATGAAAATTCATAACCGTCTTTTTTATTATAAAGCACTAGCAAATGATTCAATAAATTTATCGATATTTTCAAAGTCTTCGTCTGTATCTGCCTCGATTTCAATTTTAAGGTTTTCTGTTGGGTTAGTTGCACCAGTTTTAGCAATTTGCTCGTTGAATTGATCTACAGAAACACAATATTCATCATAAATTGTGTCACCAGTACCTATAACTCCATAGATTTTTCCTTCATAGTTTTTATCAGCAAGTGCTTCGAAAAATTCTTCCATTTCCTCTGGTAAATCTCCTTCACCATATGTGTATGTAGCTACGATAAACGCATCGGCATCATCAAGAAAATCAAAATCTTCCATATCTTCGATAAATAATTTCTCTATTTCTAATCCTTTTTCTTCTTCGAATTTTTCAATCATTAAATCAGATAACATTTCAGTATTACCTGTTAAACTCGCATAAACTAATTTAATATTCAAAAAGATCCCTCCGTTCTATTTATATATAAATGATAACTATTCCCTATTATAACGTATAAGAAAAGTTAAGTAAACAAAAAGATTTCATAATATTTATTTTGAGCAAAATTATTGAAAATTATAATGAAAAATCAAGTTTTTTTCATTATAATTTTCATTTTGGAGATACAGCATGGGCTGACTAAAAAGACTTAAATCTTTAAAAAAAGTATATATTATGTCACATAGATGCAGTAGTTAATTGATATCTAAATATCATTTATAAAAGCTTTTCAGATATCTAATAAAGTGTGCGGGAGCGACTCGAGAAAATCTTGTTTCTCCGAAATTACGATTTTTGAGGTACGCCCTTTTTTGTATTCAACTATTATAATTAATATAATAAGAATATGAAAACTATCTAATTATATTATTAAAATGTAGAAAGTTATTTAAAATATGGATTAAGAAAACTATAATATGTATATCATTAGTTTTTTTGTTCGCAATATGATAATATAATAAAGGTAAAAATTTAGTAATATATCAAAATTTTGGTCAAAGCATTATTTTGCAATTACGTTAAAATATATGGAGGTACTATGACTGAATTTTTAAAAGAATATGATGTTATTGTAATTGGAGGAGGACATGCCGGAATTGAGGCAGCACACGCTGCTAGTAGAAAAGGTGTAAAAACACTGATGATTACAATTAATTTAGATACTATTGGTTTTATGCCATGTAACCCAAGTGTAGGAGGACCGGCAAAAGGTATTGTTGTTCGTGAAGTAGATGCGCTTGGTGGACTTATGGGGCGTGTAGCAGATAAAACTAATATTCAAAGTAAAATGTTAAATACTGCAAAAGGTCCAGCAGTTCGTGCATTAAGAATGCAATCTGACAAGGTAGAATATCAACTTGAGATGAAGAGAATCTTAGAAGATACTCCAAACTTAGATATTGAGCAAGCAATGGTACGTGAGTTAATTATTGATGATAATAAAGTGGTTGGTCTAAGAACAATGCTAGGTACAGCATATAAAGCTAAGACAATAATTATCACAACTGGTACTTATTTACGTGGTGAAATCGTTATTGGAGATATTAAATATTCTTCAGGACCAAACCATCAGATGCCATCTATAGATCTTGCTAAACAATTAGAAGAATTAGGTTTTGACTTAGTTAGATTCAAAACTGGAACACCACCAAGGGTTAATGCTGATAGTGTAGATTTTTCAAAAACAGCAATTCAGCCGGGTGATGATGAGGAGCATGCATTTAGTTATGAGACTACAGAATTTGTAAAAGATCAGGTTCCTTGTTGGTTAACTTATACAAACACAAGTACTCATGAAATTATTGATAAAAACTTAGGGCGTTCTGCAATGTACTCTGGAGTAATTAAAGGAACAGGACCAAGATATTGTCCAAGTATTGAAGATAAATATGTTCGTTTTAACGACAAGGAAAGACACCAACTTTTCTTAGAACCAGAAGGTAGAAATACCAAAGAAATATATGTACAAGGTTTATCAACTTCTTTACCAGACGATGTACAAAGAGACATGGTTCGAAGTATCGCAGGACTAGAAAATGCTGTTATTATGCGTAATGGTTATGCTATTGAGTATGATGCTGTAAATCCAACAACACTTTGGCCAACATTAGAAACAAAATTAATCGATGGATTATTTACAGCTGGTCAGATTAATGGTACAAGTGGTTATGAAGAAGCCGCAGGTCAAGGAATTATGGCGGGAATAAATGCCGCATGTAAAGTTCTAGGTGAAGAGCCGATGATACTTGGTCGAGATGAAGCATACATTGGAGTTCTTATTGATGACTTAGTAACAAAAGGAACAAATGAACCATATAGACTTCTAACTTCAAGAGCGGAACATAGATTACTTCTACGTCATGATAATGCTGATATTCGTTTAACGGAAAAAGCTTATAATTATGGCTTAGTAACTGAAGAAAGATACAATAAATTCTGTGAAAAACGTAGTATGGTAGCTGATGAAATAGAAAGACTTAAGACTTTTAGAATCACTCCAACTGCTGCGATTTTAGAAAAATTAGCAGAGTTAAATAGTGCTGAAATACGTGATGGAATTTTAGCCATTGATATGCTAAGACGTCCAGAATTATCTCATGCGAATGTACTTTATTTAGCAAATGACGAAACAGTTTTACCTAAAGACGTAGTAGAACAAGTCGAAATTGAGGTTAAATATGAAGGGTACATTAAAAAATCTATTCAACAAGTTGAAAAACTTAAAAAAATGAATGAGATGAAAATACCAACAGATTTAAATTATGATGATGTACCAAGTTTAGCTTTAGAAGCAAGGGAAAAACTAAAAAAAGTTTTACCATTAACTATTGGACAAGCATCTCGTATATCAGGAGTTAACCCAGCGGATATTTCTATACTTTTAGTATACTTAGAACAAAGAAGAGGTATGAATAATGAATAAAGAGCAATTCTATAATGCTGTGAAAGAAAAGGTAAGTATAGAATTATCAGAACTTCAGAAAGAGCAGTATAGTAAATACTATGATTTAGTTGTAGAATGGAATCAAAAAATCAATCTTACTGCTATTACTGAAGAAGACGAGTTTTATACAAAACATTTCTTTGATTCGATTTCTTTAGCATTTTATAAAGATTATTCAAATATTGAAAGTATTTGTGATGTGGGAAGTGGAGCAGGATTTCCATCAATTCCATTGAAAATATTATACCCAAATTTAAAAGTTACTATTGTTGATTCTTTAAATAAACGTATTAAGTTTTTAAATCTAATAAAAGATGAACTTGGACTTACTGATTGTAATTTTGTTCATGCTAGAGCGGAAGAATTTGGTCAAAATAAAGAATACAGAGAAAGTTTTGAAATAGTTACTGCTAGGGCTGTAGCAAGATTAAATGTATTAGCTGAGCTTTGTTTACCATTAGTTAAGAAGGATGGTTACTTCTTAAGTCTGAAAGCTCAGAAAGCTGAAGAAGAGACTAAAGAAGCAATAAATGCAATAAAACTTTTAGGTGGAAAATTAGAGAAAGATTTTGAATTTGATATTGAAGGTGAAGAAAGGCATATACTCGAAATTCGTAAAGCCAGAGAGACACCTAATAAGTATCCAAGAAAAGCTGGTACACCGAATAAAAAACCAATATTATAAATTATTTAAAGGGGAATTTTGTAGTTTATTTATGAATTCTCCTTTTGTATATACTTTAATGAAATAAAAAAGAAAAAGAAAAAGTAAAGAAATTTTCAAAAAATTCTTTACTTTTTTTTGATTTTATATTATTATATTTATTATATTAAAAACAAACAAGAAAAAGGAGGAAATATATGTCAAAAAGAGTAAAGGATTTTCTTAATATTATTTTAAACGGAACTGCCCTAGGAGTTGTTGCTGGATTAATTCCCAATGCTGTTTTAAGTACATTGTTTAAGTACTTAGGAACTCTATTTGCACCGAACGTTTTTACTACACTTTCACATGGGATGTATTTATTACAATATTCTGTACCAGTTTTAGTTGGTGTGATTGTTGGGCAAAGTTTAAAATTTAAACCTTTAGAATCATCTGTATTAGGAGCTACAGTTTTAGCGGCAAGTGGATCATTAACTTTTAATGCTCAAACAAAAGCGTGGACTGGGGTTCCGATGGGAGATTTATTTAACGTAATTTTAATAGCAGCGATTGGAGCATTAGTATTAGGTTATGTTAAAGATAAATTTGGAGCTGTTACAATTATTTTCTTACCGATAACTGGAGGATTAGTAGCAGCATTAGGATTAGTAACATTACCTTATACAAAGGGTCTAACAAAACTATTAGCGTCATTAATTTTTGAATTCACAACTTTACAACCAGTATTAATGTGTATCTTAATAACGATGGCATTCTCATTTTTAATCGTAACACCTGTATCAACAGTAGCGATGGGATTAATCTTATTCACGAATGAGAACTACGTAGGTGCAGGAGCAGCTACATTAGGATTAGTTTCTGCAGCTGCAGTACTAGCAATCGGTACTTACAGAGCAAATAACAAAGGAGCTAGTGTTGCTATCCTGCTAGGAGCAATTAAACTTATGATGCCTAACTGTGCACGTAAACCACAGTTATTCCTTACTATTTTAACAACAGCAGCAGTTACAGGTTTATCTGGATACTTCCTAAAAATTCTTGGAACTCATGAGAGTGCAGGATTTGGAATTATCGGATTAATTGGACCTACAAAATCATATGCAATGAATGGTGGAAACTTACTTCCAATTCTATTAGCATTCTTTGTAATTCCTTTTGTAGTCGCATTTTTAGCTGATAGACTGTATTCAGATGTTTTAAAACTATATAAACCTGAAGCATATAAACCAGAAAACTTATAATTATGAAGAAGATATTCGAATGGCTTTCGGATATCTTTTTTTATCTCGTATAACTATGATATCGTTGACAAAGTAATTCTGTAATTATAAAATTGATAGTAGAAAATATATTAAGGAGAATGATTATGAAAATTTTATTTGCAGGAGCAGGAGCGCTAGGTTCAAGATTTGGCTATATGTTGTTTAAAAATAAAGAGGATGTGACCTTCGTTGATACTTGGGAAGAACATGTTGAAAATATAAAAAATAAAGGATTGAAGGTTATTATTGATGATGTTGATTTAGGAAACTACTATATTCCTATTTATAGACCAGAGCAGATTTCAGGGAAGTTTGATATTATATTTGTAGCTACTAAATCAATGCAGTTAAGGCCGATGTTAGAAAGTGTGAAACATCTTTTACACGAAGATACTAAAATAATTTGTATATTAAATGGTCTTGGGCATGTCGAAACACTAAAGGATTATGTGAAAGAAGAAAATATTTTAATTGGTGTTACGGTTTGGACTAGTGGTCTTGGTGGACCAGGAATATTGGAAGCTCATGGAACAGGGAAAATAGAATTAAAACAGGTTAAAGAAGTTAATCTAGAAAGAACACTAGCTTTAGTGGAAAGATTTAACGATGCTGGATTAAATATTAAGTATTCAGCCGATACCTATCAATCAATCTGGCATAAAGCAGGATTAAACTGTGTATTAAATACTTATTGTACATTGATTGATTGTAATATTAATCAGTATGGAAGTTATGATAAGAATTTAGAATTGACGAGAGCAGTTTTGAATGAGGTAACAGCAGTTGGTAGAGCAGAAGGGATAGATGTAAAGCAGGAAATTATAGAAAATAATATAAAAAACTGTTTTCCACTTGAAACTGCTGGAGCTCATTATCCATCATTATATCAGGATATGAAAAATGGACGTCTAACAGAGATTGATTACTTAAACCGGGAAGTATCGAGATTAGGAAAAGTTCATAATATTCCAACTCCGGTTTGTGATGTTATTACATTAATGATTCACTCTAAGGAGTTCATCAATAATAATAAATAATAGTATTATAAAAGGGATGCTAAAAGGCTCTAAGTAGAGAAATATCAATGTTTTACTTGTATTTTTCTGTCAAAAAAGGTATAATAGTTCGTATGTTCAATTTGTCTATTTTGAATAGGAGGAAAAGATATGTCATTAGAAATTAATAATGAATTTGGTCATGTTTCTATAAGTGATGATGTTATTGCATCAGTAGCTGGTGGAGCAGCTGTAAGTTGCTACGGAATTATAGGAATGGCTAGTAAAAATCAAGTTAAAGATGGAATTACAGAAATTTTACGTAAAGAAAATTACGCAAAAGGAATTAAAGTAAAAAAAGATGAAGATAAACTTGTTATTGATTTATATATAATTGTTATGTATGGAACAAAAATTTCAGAAATAGCTAACAATGTTCAATCTTCAGTTAAATATCAAATAGAAAAAACACTAGGTGTTAAAGTAGATGAAATTAACATTTACATTCAAGGCATCAAGGTAAATAAATAGGAGGAAAGATAGTGGAGAAAATTAACGGACTTGTTTTAGCTGAAATGATCGACTTAGGATCGAAAAATTTAGCTAAAAATGCAGAAAAAATAAACGCATTGAACGTTTTCCCTGTACCAGATGGTGATACAGGAACAAATATGAATCTTTCGATGTCATCAGGTGCAAAAGAAACAGCTGCAAATGTTGTTGAAAACATCGGTGAATTAGGTAAATCTTTTTCTAAAGGTTTATTAATGGGTGCACGTGGAAACTCTGGTGTTATCCTTTCTCAACTATTTAGAGGGATGTCTCAACACATCGCTGATAAAAAGGAAGTTAATGCAAAAGAATTTGCTGAAGCTATTCAAAATGGTGTAAGTATTGCATATAAAGCGATAATTAAACCTGTAGAAGGAACAATCCTAACAGTTGCACGAGAAGCTGCAGAAGCAGGGATGAAAGCAGCTGAAAATACTACTTCTGTAGTGGAAGTAATGGAAGCTATATATGCTGAGGCGCAAGCATCACTAAAAAGAACACCTGAATTATTACCAATCTTAAAAGAAGTTGGTGTAGTAGATTCAGGAGGTCAAGGTCTTGTTTGTGTATATCAAGGATTTGTTGCTGCACTAAAAGGTGAAAAAATCGAAGGTTTAGAAGCGGTAGAAACTAATGTTGTTGACATGCAATTCGAAGATGATCATGATATGGACTTCATGAATCCTGAAGATATAGTATACGGATTCTGTACAGAATTCACTGTACGTCTTGATAAAGAGAAAAAAGAATTTAATGAAGATAAATTCCGTGAAGATATGAGTAAATTTGGGGATTCATTATTAGTTATTTCTGATAGTGAGTTTGTAAAAATTCATGTTCACACAGAAACTCCAGGGGATGTGTTCAACTATGGGCAACAATACGGAGAACTTATCAAAATTAAATCTGATAATATGAGAGAACAACACCGTGAAGTTCTTAGAAAACAAGAGGCAAAACAAGCAACTGCTCCAAAAGAACTTAAAGAACAAGCGATGATTTCTATTTCTATGGGAGCTGGATTAAGTAAAGTTTTAACTTCAATGGGAGTAGATTATATCGTAGAAGGTGGACAAACGATGAATCCATCTACTGAAGATATTATGAAAGCTATAAAAGAAGTTAACGCTAAAAATATCTTTATTTTCCCTAATAACAAGAATATCCAACTTGCAGCAAAACAAGCTGCAGAGTTAGCAGAAGAAAATGTTTTTGTTGTTGAAAGTAAAACAGCACCTCAAGGGCTTGCTGCGGTAATGGTATACAATCCACAAGCAACTGCTGAAGAAAACTTTGCAAATATGCAAGAAGTTTTATCTACAGTAAGTACTTTAGAAGTTACCCATGCTGTTCGTGATACTAACATTGAAGGTGTTGAAATTAAGAAAGATGAATTCATGGGAATTAGAAATGGTAAAATTGTAGTTTCTAATCTATCACTTAATACAGTATTAGAAGAATTATTAGAAAAATCACTTGATGAAGATTCTGAAATTGTTACACTTTACCTTGGTGAAGAAAGTACTGAAGAATATACTGATTTCTTGGAGCAATTAATCGAAGAGAAATATCCTGATGTAGAAGTAGAACTTATTGAATCAGGACAACCAGTATATCCATATATTATTGGGGTTGAATAATAATTAAATGTTAAATTAAAAAAGTAGCATTAGTCTAAAATAGATTAATGCTACTTTAAAGTTGATAGAGTAAAATATCAATATACTAATCATAAGGCATTAAAGTAAAATAGATTATGATTGGAAAGGAGAAAACATGGTTGATATAATTATTGCATTATTATTAGCTGCAGGTGCGTACTTAGGATACAAACGTGGGTTAATAATGCAAATTTTTTATCTAGGAACAATTGTAATAGGTTATGTAGTATCAATGTTATTCAGTTCAAGATTAGCATATTTATTTACAAGTATGATACCAATTCCAACTGATGTTACAGATGGTTTAGAAGGAATATATAAAGGATTAAATATTCCAACTGCATATTACCGAATAGTGTCATTTATTGTATTGTTTATTGTAATTCGATTAATAATACAAATACTAGCACAAACATTAGGAGTTGTTAGAAAATTACCATTAATAAAAATAACGGATAGATATTTAGGGGCTATTTTAGGATTTGTAGAAATCTATTTAATAGTTTTCGTAGTATTATATCTAGTAACAGTATTGCCTACACCAGACTGGAAGATAGCGATATTCAAAGATTCAGTGTTACCAGACTATATAATACAAAACACACCGGTGTTATCTAAACAGTTTATTAGTTTATTCTTTAATAAATAATTGAAAGAATCGGAGTACGTAAAGTACTTCGATTTTTTGTAAACTTAAACCAGATTATGATTTTAATCGAAAGAAATTGTTTAATGCTTGTATTTAGTGTATAATAGTTTGTGTTATAAAAAGATAAAGTATGTAAATTAGATAGAAGGAGTGAGATTAGATTGAATAAAATTACTCAAAAGAAACTTAATTTAGACCTAGTTTTAAAAGATATAGAGAAATATTGTTTTTCAGAGTTATCTTATGAAAAAATAAAAAATTTAGAATATATAACAAATTATGAGAAGTTAGTAGAAGTTCATAAAGAAAACGAAGAAGGATATGACTTACTAAGAAAATATCCAAATGAATTCAAATTAAAAATATTTGATTATAATGCTAGTGTTAAGAAAGCTAAAATTGATAGTGTCCTTTCAGAAAAGGAACTCTTCCATATATTAAGAAATATTATAACTTATGATAGATTTTCTAGAAGATTTGAGAATATTAAATTACAAGAACATGCTAACTATCCTAGTTTAACAAAATATGTTGTTAAACTAGATGATTTTAGTGATCTTGAAAGATATTTAGATAGAATAATAGATGAGGATGGTTATATAAGACCAGACGCTTCGTTAGAACTGAAAAATATTAAAGTAAATATTTCTAAGTTGAAAAACAAAAGTGATCAAATCTTAAAAAATATCTTACGTTCAAATGTTAAAAAATTAACTGAAGCAATTGTTACAAAGAGAAATGACCGTGATGTTATTTTAGTAAAACCAGAATATAAAAATGATTTTGGTGGAATTATCCATGACGAGAGTGCTTCGGGTAATACTTTTTATGTTGAACCAAAAGAAAACGTAGAGATTAATAATGAAATTGGTATACTAAAACGCAAAGAAAGAGAAGAAATACTTAGAATTTTAAAAGAGGCTTCTGAAGTTATTAAGGAAAAAGCTGATGAACTTATAAATTCACTTTGGAACTTCTCACAAATAGAGTTTATTTTTTCAAAAATGAACTTTTGTGCTAGAAATGGCTTTAATAAACAAAACATAGTAAATTCACAAGAACTTAATTTAAAGAAAGCATATAATCCATTGATTGATAAAGATGTAGTTGTGAAAAATGATGTTATTCTGGACAATAAAGGAAATTCACTAATAATAACTGGTCCTAATACTGGAGGTAAGACGGTAATATTAAAAACAGTTGGACTATGTGTGTACTTATCACATTTAGGATTTTATATTCCAGCATTAGAGGAATCAACAGTTGGATTTTTTGAAGATGTATTTGTAGATGTGGGAGATGAGCAATCAATTGAGAATAACTTATCTACCTTTTCTTCACATATGACTAATATAATTGATATATTAAATAAAACAAATGATAAGAGTATTATTCTATTAGATGAATTATGTTCAGGAACTGATCCAAGCGAAGGTGCTGTTCTATCAATTGCGTTATTAGAAAAATTCAAGAATCTAAATGCAACGATGTTATGTACAACGCACTACCCAGAAATTAAAAACTATTGTTTCGAATCAGAGTATTATAAAAACTCATCTATGGAATTTGATTTTGAGAAATTAAAACCGACTTATAGATTTATTATAGGGTTACCAGGAAAATCTAATGCAATTAACATTTCAGCAAAATTAGGTTTAGAGCAATCTATTATAGAAGAAGCAAGTTCGTTATTAGAAGTTAATATAAAAGAGAATAATCTTTTTATAGATAAACTATCGGAAAGCATTAGAGAATATGATTATAAATTAGAATATATAAATAAATCTTTAGATGAAATTGATGAAGTTAAAGAAACTCTTGAATATAATCTACAGAAATATGAAGAGTATAAAGAAAGTCTATACAATGATTTAAGTATAGAATTAAATAAAGAAATAGAAGAGAAAAAAGAAGAAATGCTTGAAATTTATAAAGAATTTAAAGACAATACTTCTTTAAAACAACATGAACTTAATGAGCTACTTCATTCTATGGATAAGAGTAAGAATAAAGTAAAATTACAAAGAAAATTAGAAAGTCAACCTAAGTTTAATAATAGTGAAATACAGGTTGGTGATGATGTTCTTGTTTTAAGTTATAATCAAAGAGCAACTGTATTAGAAATTTCAGGAAATACCCTACAAATTAAAATGGGGGCTATGAAACTAAATATTAAGAAAAAAGAAGTTAGAAAAATTGATAGTGAACCAGAAGTTGCTAAACGTTATGTAAGCACAAGTAGTGTAAGTAGTAAAAAAGTGGGTATTGATATTAATGTAATAGGATTAAATACAGAAGAAGCCATAAGAGAAATTGAAAACTATATGGATAAAGTAATACTGCAAGGTTATGACACGTTTACTATTATTCATGGTTTAGGATCTGGTATACTACGAAAAAATATCGGAGAATACCTTAAAAATAACAGATATGTAGCTAGCTATAGAACCGGAGGGCAAAACGAAGGTGGAATGGGAGCTACTGTGGTTGAGATGAAATAAAAGGTTAAGTTGGATTAAATTCCAACCTAACCTTATTTTTTATATATCCAATATCTTAATGTAGTTCTAGCTTCTTCTATTACTTCGTTTTCTAAAATACCGCCACATGATTCAATAGTACGTTTTGAAGCAATGTTATTTTTATCACAGGTAATTAGTATTTTCTCTAAACCAAGTGAAAATAAAAATTCAGAAGTGTAGTTTAGCATTTTCTTACCATAACCTTTTCTTCGCTCCGATTTTCTAACGCTATAGCCTATATGGCCACCGAAATTTAATAAGTAGTCATTAAGTTCATGCCTTGCGTTAATAATACCAACAATCATATTATCATCTAGAGCGAAGAAAGTATGAGCAGTAACAAATCCTGGAGTGACTGTTTCTTTATACTTAGTATTATCTGCAAACTTTACCCATTCATTAATAGATAGATCAGTCATGTTTGCCGCACCGTGGATAGTTTCGTTGTTTAAAATAAACTCATTCTTATAGTCTTCAATTTGTTGAAATGAAACATCGATAGGTTCTTTAAAAGTAATCATAATAAATCCTCCTTGTACTATGTTATATATATAATATATCAATAAAATTTTATTGTAAATAGTAAATAGAAAGAAATATTGAAATAAAGATGAAAAAATATGAAAATAATGTTGACAAGTTCTAAAACAAATGATAGAATAGTAAAAGTCTTTTCGAGAAGAAGACGAACAATCAAACATTTCAAAATATTAAATGTTAAGAAATTATAAAAAAGTTCTTGACAAAATATAAAAGAAATGATAAACTTATAAAAGTCTTGAAGAAAGACAAACTCAATTATTTCAACGAAGTAAACGGTTCAAAAGTTTTTAAAAAATATAAAAAACTTCTTGACAAACATTCGAAGAGATGATAGAATAATAAAAGTCTTCTGAAGAAGACGGAAAACATTTTTTAAAAAAAGTTTTTAAAATGTACATTTGTAAATGATGTGAGACAAAAAAAGTTAAAAGTAAATACCTGATATGATAGAGTTACAGAGAAGCTAGCTTCTCTGTAACTCTCGCCTTTTCTCAACGGGAGTTAGCCATCCTAAGGTCTGCATAGGAAGTCGATTAGAACGATATAGATATTTCTTCATTTGGATAATAAGATCATCATAAGAATAAAAAGATAAGTATTTATAAAAGCGTTCATTATCATTTCTATGACTTCTTTCAACTTTACCATTATGTCGTGGGGTTCTAGGTCTAATGAGTTGGTGTTTTATATCTAACTGATTACACAATGCATCGAAAGGATGTATTCGTTTAGTGTCCTTAAAGTGAGTAAATTAAAAACCATTATCAGTTTGTATAATTTTTGGTTTGTATCCAAAGAACGAAATAGCCATCTTAACAAATTGTACGGTTGAATAAGAAGATTGTTCCTTAAAAGGATAAATAAATCTTTCTCTAGAAGCCTCATCAATCATAGTATATTGATAAAATTTGTCAGGATGTGCACCAGTATAACATTGTCTAGGGACATAGTTTACATCAAGTTGCCATTTTTCTCCTAAAGTTTTTGGAGTGTTATAAGGTTTTGGTATATAAGGTTTAGCTTTTTTTTCGATATTTTTATAGGAACCTAATTTTCTAAGGATCCTAAATAATGAACAAGGATGTCTATTATATCCTTTATTAAATTTTAATTTTGCATATAGTTCAATCATAGAAATATTAGGATTTCTTTTAATTAGATTTTTAATCCAAGCTAATTCTTCTGGGGTATGAGCATTTGGATGTTGAGAATGTGGTTTGTGAGACTTATCCATAAGTGATTCTTTGGTTTCATCATATTTTTTATTCCAACGCATTAAAGATGCTTTAGAAACTTTGTAACGTCTACAAATAAAGTTAATAGAGTTTTTATTTCTATATGTTTTTACCGCAGCTAATCTTGTTTCTAAAGTATGAGGTATATATCGTTGTGTATTTTGCATGTTTTCTGTTATAATAGTTTTCATAAGAGTAAATTCCTTTCTTGATTTGTCGTAATTTCATTATACAGGATTTACTCTTCTTTTTTTATATTTTGTCTCACATCAATTGTAACACTACACATTTTTTAAAAAAAGTTTTTAAAAAAGCTTGACAAAGAAATTTAAAAATGTTAAAATATAAAAGTTGTTAATCGCAACAATTTGAACATTGAAAACTAAACGAATTAAGTCAACGTTAATTCC
>CAURVX010000036.1:0-18408 GCA_963528605.1 uncultured Gemella sp. | reverse complement strand
TAACAACAGATAAATTGACTCCAGAAGATATCTTAAAACAAATTAAAGTACCAGATGGTGCAACAGTCAAAGTAGGAAACATTCCAGACTTAACAACACCAGGTAAGAAAGATCCAGTAAAAGTAACGATTACATTACCAAATGGAAAAGTAGTTACAGTGGATGTACCAGTGAATGTAACACCAGTTAAGGAAATCGAAACACCAGTAACGACAACGCCATTAACACCAGAGGATTACACTAAAGGAATCAAGATTCCAGAAGGTGGAAAAGTAACGAAAGTAGAAAATATTCCAGACTTAACAACACCAGGTAAGAAAACTCCGGTTAAGGTAACAATTGAATTGCCAAATGGTAAAATTATCACAGTGGAAGTACCAGTAAATGTAACACCAGTTAAGGAAATTGAGACTCCAGTAACGAAAGATAAATTAACTCCAGAAGATATCTTAAAACAAATCAAGGTACCAGAAGGAGCAACAGTAGAAGTAGGAGACCTACCAGATTTAACGACACCAGGTAAGAAAGATCCAGTGAAAGTTACTATTACATTACCAAATGGAAAAGTAGTTACAGTAGAAGTACCAGTGAATGTAACACCAATTACACCAATTGAGACTCTAGTAACGAAAGATAAGTTAACTCCAGAAGATATCTTAAAACAAATTAAGGTACCAGAAGGAGCAACAGTGAAAGTAGGAGATCTACCAGACTTAACAACACCAGGTAAAAAAGATCCAGTGAAGGTTACTATTACATTACCAAATGGAAAAGTAGTTGTAGTAGAAATCCCAGTAACTGTAACACCTATAGAAGACATTGTTAAAAAACAAGGAGATCCAATCACTGCTGAGGATGTTGAAAAACACATTCCAAAAGGAGCGAAAGTTATCTCTATTGGTGACAAACCTACAACAGATGTTCCAGGTGAAAGACCAAGTATCCCAGTTGTTATTGAATTACCAAATGGAATTAGAATAACTATGAATATACCGGTAATTGTAACACCAAAAGTAACACCTGTAGTAGTACCAGTAGGAACACCAGTTACACCAGAAGATGTTAAGAAACATATCGAATTACCGAAAGGATGGACTGTAACAAAAGTAGGAGAAATTCCAACAACAGAGACTCCAGGAACAAAACCAGTTGTTTCAGTGGAAATTCAATTACCAGATGGACGTAAGATTACAGTAGATGTACCGGTAATCGTAACACCAACTGTAAGACAAATTGTAGTGCCACAAGGAACACCAGTTACACCAGATGATGTGAAAGGTCATATCGATTTACCAAAAGAGCCAGGATGGGAAATTGTAGAAGTGGGAGAAATTCCAACAACAATTCCAGCTGGAGTAAAACCAAGCGTTAAAGTGAAAATCAAAGTTCCAACTGGTGAGATTATTGAAGTAGATGTACCTGTAATCGTAACACCAAAAGTAACACCTATAGTAGTACCAGTAGGAACACCAATTACTAAAGAAGAGGTTATGAAACGTGTAGGTTTACCAGAAGGATGGGAAATCGTAGAAGTAGGAGAGATTCCAACAACTGCAACACCAGGACAAAAACCAAGTGTTAAAGTTAAAGTGAAATTACCAAATGGGGAAATAATTGAAATTGAAGTACCAGTAACGGTAACACCAAAAGGAACTCCAGTTCCACAACAAGAAATTCCAACACCTACAAAAGCAACAAATCCAACAAGTAAGGAAGCTCAAAATACGCCTGTAGCAAAAGATGGTGCAAAAGTATTACCTAACACAGGTATTAACGATAGTAGCTCACCTCTAGCAGGATTAGGTCTTGCAATTCTAGGATTAGCAACTGTAGTAAGAAGACGTAAAGAGAAATAATTTCTTCTAAAATAAAAGAGAAGCATTAAATTTTGCTTCTCTTTTTGAATTTTAAAAAATTGATAAGAAAAAACTCTAATCAATTGTAATTAGAGTTTTTTCTTTAATTATATTTATTTAGGTTTCTTCGATATTAATACTGAAAAGTCTAAATCATCATATTTGCTTTTATTAAGGTCAGTTAATGAATCAAAATCTGTATCTGGAAATAAAGGATCGAAATCATTGACTTCAATATTTGATGTGGTAGTCTTTAAAACAGTATCAGAAGATTTCGAAATCAAATTATCTATTTTAATATCGTTATTGGCGTATTTTTCAATATTAAATTCCTTAGTTTGAATAGGATTATTAATAGATTGTGGAGTTATATCATCACTATTATCATAATTATATTTAATAGAAACTTCTCCAAAATTTTCGTTAGCTGATTCTTGAGGATTATAAAATAATACACCGTATTCTTCTAAAAGTTCCTCTTTTGAATAATTTTTAAAAGGATCTTCTATAGGTGATATTGTACTTTCATATATTTTTTTGACAAGATTTTCATCTGTTTGAATTTTATTGTCTTCAATCTTCCAAGTTGAAATAAGTCTATGTATTATATCTAATTGTTCATCTGAAAGTAGGTGAAGTTTTGATTTAATTTCGTTTATTTTATCCATAACTTTATACTGCTTCTTTATTTTCTTTTAAATATTCAATATAGTCGTTGCCCCAAATTTCCAATTCATTAAGTACTGATTGGAATTTTTTTCCGATATCCGTTAAGCTGTACTCAACTTTTGGTGGAATTTGAGCATAAACCTTACGATTTATTAATCCATCTTGCTCTAATTGTTTTAATTGTTTTGTTAATGTTGCTTGAGTAATTGTCCCTAGTGACCTTTGTAATTCATTAAATCTAACACTTTTATCTTCTAGTAGATGAAGAATTAATATTGTCCATTTTCCAGACAATATTTTTTGAGTTGTAAAAAAGGGGCATTGCCCAAAAGGTTCTTGTTGTTTCATAAAAAATCTCCTTTAAATTTCATTGATACTGTACAATTCTATCATAAAAGATACTTACTATTGTAAAAAAACGTACTTGTTATTTTTTTAGTAAATATTATAATTATATATATAACAATTATAAAACAAATAATAAAGTTTAGCAATAGCTAAAAAACGGAGGACATAATAATGACAGAAGCAAAAAAATTATATCAAAACAGAAGAAGTGTTTATGCACTAGGTAAAAATTTACCAATTTCAGAACAAGAAGCATTAGAAATTATCGATAATGCAGTTAAATACTCACCAAGTGCTTTTAACTCACAAACTGCACATGCAGTAGTTTTACTAGGTGAAAATCACCAAAAACTTTGGGATATTACATTTGGTGAATTAGAAAAATTCTTACCAAATGAAGAAGCTAAAGCAGCTACAAAAGGTAAAATCGATAGTTTTGCTGCAGCATACGGAACAATTTTATTCTTTGAAGATCATGATGTAGTAAAAGGTCTTCAAGAACAATTTCCAGCATACGCTGATAACTTCCCAATTTGGTCAGAACAATCTACAGGGATTGCATCATTTGCAGTTTGGAATGCATTAGCAGAGGCTGGAGTTGGAGCTAACATTCAACACTATAACCCAGTAATTGATGAAAAAGTTGCTGCTGAATGGAATATTCCAGCTAACTTAGTACTACGTGCTCAAATGCCATTTGGTGAAAAATTACAAGAAGCTGCATCAATTGAAAGAACTTCAAGAGTAAGAGTAGTAAAATAAGACTTGATTTAATGACGGATTAAGTGAGTAATAATAACGCTGAGATAGTAATATCTTGGCGTTATTTTATGATTATATTAGGACTAATTACTATTCGGATGAGTTAGTTAATGAAAGGGAGTGACTCAAAAATCGTGATTTCGGAGAAGTCGATTTTGTTGAGTCATCCACGCACAGTTTATTAGATATCAATAAACCACTGCGTCTGTGAGTTTTCATATACACCTTGTTAAATTTCAGGATTTTTGGGTCAGCCCCATTATTTCCATAAACATTATTTATACCTTTAGTTGTTGGAATATGCTGATAAATATGATATTATAATAGTTGGTATATAAATAAAGATTTAGAAGGTTTAATAATGTTAAAAATAGTAATAAAAGATTTAGAAGATACTAAACGTTTAGCAAAAATAGTTAGTGAAGGTATTGAGAGTAGATTAGTACTTTTGTTAAATGGAGATTTAGCAGCAGGGAAAACAACTTTTACTAAGTATTTAGCAGAATATTTAGGGGTTAAGAGTGTGGTAAACTCACCAACTTTTAATATTATGAAAGAATATAAGTATACTAATGGAAAGTTATATCACATTGATGCTTATCGTTTAGAAGATAGTGATGAAGATTTAGGGTTTGAAGATATTTTCTTTGAAGATAATGTTAGTGTTATTGAGTGGGGAGAGTTTATTGAAGACTTTTTACCAAAAGAAAGATTAATTTTTAATATTCGATTAGTAGATGACCATAGAGAAGTTGAAATTATTTCTAATGGTGAATATGAGAAAATAGAAGAAAGGATACGTGAAAATTGGTAAGTTTAATTGTAGAAGCTTCGAATGGTGTGTGTTCAATTGCATGTTTTGAAGAAAAAAATATTCTAGCCGAAAAAAACTTTGTATGTAGCAATAACTTGTCCGCGGTTATTTTAGAAGAAATAGAAAATTGCTTAAAAGAAGCAAATAAGAGAAAAACTGATTTAACAGAAATAATATCTAGTGAGGGACCAGGTTCATATACAGCAATCCGTGTAGTTGCAGCAGTATGTAAAACACTAGCTTATACACTTAAGATTAAATTGAAAAAAGTTTCTTCTTTAAAATTACAGGCGTTATTGGAGTTCGATAGTAATAAGCTACTTGTTCCTTTTATTGATGCACGCCGTGGTAATGTTTTTGGTGCAGTATATGAAAATATTGGGGGAAACTTAATAGAAACATTAGAAGAAGGGTATTACTCACTTGAAGAAATCAATGATTTCCTTGTTTCTCAGAACAAAGAATATGTATACATCAGTAAAGATATAGAAAAATTAAATGAACTTCTTCTTGATGGATTAAAAAATGATGAAATGGTTCGAGCAGCTAATGTTGTAAAAATATACGATTCATTAGAAGAAGTGGATTGTTATAATATGAAACCACAATATTTAAGAAAAACTGAAGCAGAAAGAGAGCTTGAAAATGATAAAAGTAGATAAAGTTGATATAAGTAATCTGGATGTATTATCAAAGATAGATATTGATAATTTTGATGATGCATGGACAAAAGATATGTTTAAGTCTGAACTTGAACATGCTAATGCAGAATACTATGGATTATTTAATGATGATGAAATTATTGGTTTTTGTGGTGGTTGGTTAGTTGCTGATGAATATCAAGTTAATAAAATAGTCATCGACAAACCTCACCAAAATAAAAAACTAGGTCAAATTTTCTTCACTTATGTTATGCAACTTTTAAAATTAAAAGGTGTAAAAAAAGCGATTGTAGAAGTACGTGTAAGTAATATGCCTGCAATAACTGTATACGAAAAAGCAGGATTTAGTACTATTGATATAAGAAAGAATTATTACAAAAATAATGGCGAAAATGCTTATGTAATGATAAGGGATTTTAGCAATGAAAGAATTTAAGAATTTAGATAATGTAACTATATTAGCTATAGAGACAAGTTGTGATGAAACTAGTGTAGCTGTGGTTAAAAATGGGAAAGAAGTACTATCGAATATTGTAAGTAGTCAAATTGAAACTCATAAACAATTTGGTGGGGTAGTACCTGAAATAGCAAGTAGACAACATATAGAAGTAGTGATGCAAATTGTTGAGGAAGCTCTAGAAGAAGCGAAAACAACATTAGATGAAATAGATGCAATTTGTGTAACACAAGGACCTGGATTAATAGGTTCATTATTAGTTGGTGTTAATGTGGCGAAAACATTAAGTTACGCTTTAGATAAACCTCTAATTGCAGCACATCATATTGCAGGACATATTTATGCTAGTAATATAGACCATGATATAGTTTATCCATCATTAGCTCTTGTTGTTAGTGGAGGACATACAGAACTAGTTTATTTAAAAGATGAACTTGATTTTGAAATAATTGGTTCTACTCACGATGATGCTGTAGGTGAAGCGTACGATAAGGTTGCAAGACAGTTAAATCTTGAGTATCCTGGTGGTCCAAAAGTAGACAAACTAGCTAATTTGGGTGAAGATAAGTACAAATTCCCTCGTGCAATGATTGATAGTGATGATTATAACTTTAGTTTTTCAGGCATGAAATCAGCGGTGATTAACTTTGTACATAATGCAAAACAACGTGGTGAAGAGATCGTACCTGAAGATTTAGCTTGCAGTTTCCAAACGGCGGTAGTAGAAGTTTTAATCGCAAAAACTAAAAAAGCTATTGCGAATCTAGGTGTTAAACAGTTGATTTTAGCAGGTGGGGTTGCAGGTAATAGCGAACTTCGTAAGCAAGTCTTAGATCTAGAACAACAATTAGGAGTAGAAGTACTTATTCCAAAAATGAGTTATTGTAGTGATAATGCGGCGATGATGGGAGCAGCAGGATACTATTATTATAAAAATAATATATTTGCTAATCCATTAACGCTAAATGCGAAGTCAACGTTAGACTTAGAAGAAGTTAGAGGATAAGCATTAAAAGAGAACTGACTCGACAAAATTGATTTTTGAGTTACTCCCTTTTATAAATGTTTTGGTGTAATTATGAAAGGACAACTTAATGAATTATTAGATACTAATTTGCAACAAATAAATCATATTTCTGAAAATAAGCATTTTATAGGATTTTCTAAAAGATTAGGAAAACGGGTATTCGTTAAAATTTTTAAAGATCCATTAAAATATAGACTAGAGTATAAGGTTTTAAGAAATAAAAGTAATTTTTTACTAGATTTTCCCGAGTATTTTGCACTAGTATTGAAATATGAAGATTTTACTCCACTAAATAAGGAAAGCATAAATGATGAAGATATAATAAAAATAGCAGTGTTAATATCTGATTTTCATAGAGGAGATTGGTTCCCAATTGAAAATGACAAAGAAATTTCATTGGAAAAAATTCTAGAAAAAAATATATATAGATTAGCTGATAGAAAAGAGTATATTAAAATAAGTAACCTTCATTCTAAAATTTTAAAAAATATTAGTAAGTTAGATGAAGAGTATGAAAAAACACTAGTATTAATTCATGGAGATTTCGGTCTTAGAAATATTATGAGAAAAGATGATACTTTAGTATTAATTGATTTCGAAAGAGTTAAATATGCTAGTTATTATTTAGATTTTATTAAATATTTCTATCAAGATTTAGATAATGATAAATTAAAAAAAGAGCTATTTTTAAAACATTATTATGAACATTCAAATGAGGAAGTTCTTTCTGAGGAACTAGAGTACTGCATGATTTTTATCTCGGCATTAGGTATTTTAAACTATACGAAACGTGTTAAAGACAAAAAATTCGAGGAGTTAGGATTAAAGATGTTAGAAGATGTTGAAAATTATTATATTTAAATAACTATTAAGAAATAGGAGAGTTGAAGAGTGAATAATATTAATGAAAAAAAGCTAGAAGAAAATCGTAGACAAGCATTATTTTTAGTCGAGAAGTTGAAAGAAAACGTTAATGATTTAAAAAGTATGCGAGAATTGTCAAAAATAGTTTCTAAGGATACAGAAATGAATGATGATTTTTGGATATAAATTTGTAATATAGACTTTACAAAAATTGAATTTTTCCCAATAAGATCGCTGTTGGCTGGGATATTAAAAAATAAACAAGATAATTCAAGTATTTCAAATATTTATAATTATTTGGTAGTAGAAAATACAGAGTATCTTAATAGAAACGGACAGAGTGCTTCTAAAAATACACCAGCAATGATAGTGTTATATTTTGCAGGTTTCTTGGGAGTAGGATTGTTTGTAATCGTTAATTTTATAATGTTAATGTTAGCTCGTGGAAATTTTGAAGAGGTTCTTTTTAATTTAATAGCAGGGACTTTTTTAAATGCCGTTATTCTTGAAGTAATTGATAGACAGTACATCTGGGAATGGGAAGTACCATATTTTGAAAATAGTAAATTCCTAGCGTATGTTTGGACATATATTCCGATTATAATAATGTACTTATATATGAATATTTCTACATTTATTACACAAGGGTCTAACTACAATATTAGTAATGAAATTAAACTTACTATAGGTACTTATATTTTTATTTTAATTATTGTTAATGGCTTATTCAAATTAAAAAATTCTGCGGATTTTATGTATACAGTATATACAATAATCTTTAAAATAATAGCTTTCACGAGTTTTATTTGTATCATACCTGCTTACTTTTTCGGAAAACTACCAATTGATTGGATGTATATTCTGGTAACTGTTCTGATTGTTAGTAGTGTTAGAGTATTAAAGAAAGTTAGTGCTATAAGATCTGCAAAACTTCTATTTTATCCAATGACATTTTGTTACTTAGTATACACTCAACCACGAGTGGTTAATACTCCTATTTTAGAGGAACAAAATATATTGTTGTATGTTTCAGGAGTATTAGCAATATTAATAATAGTCATAAGTAAACTTAGAGAAAAAACTAAATAAAATTAATATTAGTCCCTTTCTATATTGATAAGAAAGGGATTAATAATTTTATATCCAATATATTTATATATCATAAAGTGGTATTGATTTTATTTGACTATTATTTATGTTAAAATATAATATGATTAATAATAGGAGGCGATGATATGGCGAATATTTATTTAGATTACGCAGCAACATCAAGAAAACATTTTGATATCATAGAAAAGAATATGAATATACTAAAAGAAGTTTATGCTAATCCAAGTAGTGGCCATACTCTAGGAAAGAAAAATAATAGGCTAGTTCGTGAAGGTCGTGAAAAAATAGCTAATACTCTAAACGCAAGTAGTAATGAAATAATTTTTAATTCAGGTGGTACTGAAAGTAATAATACAGTATTTAATCATGTATTAACTAGATTTGAAACTGGAGAAATAATAATTTCATCTATAGAACATCCATCAGTTAGAGCTAGTGCTAAGAGACTTGAAAGGTTTGGATTTAAGGTTCATGAATTATCAGTAGATGAAAGTGGAGCTATATCGCTAGATGAATTGAAAGAGAAGATTAATTCTAAGACAGTATTGATTTCAATTATGTTAGCAAATAATGAAACAGGGGTACTAAATCCTATAAAAGAGGTTTCAGAACTTATTGCGGATAAAAATATACTATTGCATAGCGATATTGTTCAAGCATTAGGTAAAGTTGAAATTGATGTGAAAGAATTAGGATTAGATTTTGCTTCAGCATCAGCTCATAAAATTGGTTCGCTTAATAATTTTGGATTTTTATACGCAAAAGATGGAGATGTTGAACCATTACTTTTAGGTGGAGGTCAGGAAAATGGTCTTCGTTCTGGAACAACAGATTTATTAGGGATACTAGTTCTTAATGACTGTTTATCAGAGACATTAAATTCAATTCCAGCTCTTAGAGAATTGAAACATTACTTTATTTCTGAACTTGAGAAAAATGAAGTTGAGTTTGAAGTAAACGGATCTATAGAGAATTCATTGCCGAATATATTGAATATTTATTTTAAAAATATTGAAGCACAACGACTTATTACGTATCTAGATGCTCGTGATGTTTATATTTCTGGCGGATCTGCTTGTAGTTCAGGAAATATTAAAGGAAGTCGTATAATAACAGAGATGTATAATATTGAACGTGCTGCACATTCTGTAAGAATGAGTGTTGGCTTTGATACAAGCAAAGAATTAATTGATGAAGTTGTAGAAAAGATTGCAACTTTAGAGAAAAGAATTAAAGAAAGGAATTAATAATGAATAGCAACAAAAAAGTAGTAGTTGGAATGAGTGGTGGAGTTGATTCATCGGTCACAGCATATCTTCTAAAACAACAAGGATATGATGTTATCGGTGTTTTCATGAAAAACTGGGAAGAAAAAGATGACAGAGGTGTTTGTCTTGCAGAAAAAGATTATGAAGATGTAATTAAAGTATGCGAACAATTAGATATTCCTTATTACTCTATAAACTTTGAAAAAGAATACTGGGATAAAGTATTCACTTACTTCTTAGATGAATACAAAAAAGGTCGTACACCTAACCCAGATATTATGTGTAATAAAGAAATTAAATTTAAAGTTTTCTTAGAATATGCAGAAGATTTAGGAGCTGACTATGTAGCAACAGGGCATTATGCACGAGTTAAAGATGTTGATGGAGAACGTTTAATGTTACGTGGTGTTGATAATAATAAAGATCAAACGTATTTCTTATCTCAATTAAAACAACATCAAATCAAAAATATCCTATTCCCTGTAGGAGAACTAGAGAAAAAAGATGTTCGCAAGATTGCAGAAGAAGCGGGTCTTGCGACAGCGAAGAAAAAAGACTCAACTGGTATTTGTTTCATCGGTGAGAAAAACTTTAGAGAATTTTTATCTCAATACCTACCAGCTCAAGGTGGTAAAATGGTAGACTTAGATGGAAATGTACGTGGAGAACACATCGGTTTAATGCACTATACAATCGGTCAACGTCACGGACTAGGTATTGGTGGAACTAAAGATACAGAAGGAGAAGCATGGTTTGCATGTGGTAAAGACCTTGAAAATAATGTATTGTATGTTTGCCAAGGATTCCACAATGAAAAACTATATTCAGATAGTTTACTAGCAAGTTCACTATCATTTACAACGAAAAATCCACAACCTAATAAATTCACATGTACTGCAAAATTCAGATATCGTCAACCAGATACTGAAGTAGAAGTAGAAGTATTAGAAGATAACAAAGTAAAAGTTGTTTATAAAGAACCGGTACGTGCGGTTACTCCAGGACAAGCGGTTGTTTTCTATGATGGAGATGTTTGTCTAGGTGGAGCAATTATCGACGAAGTATATAAAGATGGAAAAAAACTTCAACTGTAATATTTAATAAAATCCTAAAAGTTAGAGAAAAACTCTAATTTTTAGGATTTTTAGTTTTTATTTCTAAGTTATAAGACTATAGTATATATTGAGCTAGTAATGTATCAAATCTACGGATATCGATATCTTTTTTTAGATTAATTTTTATTTTACCAACTTTAGTCCAAAGTTCTACTTCAGCATTCAAGTCAAAGATTTTACCCGCATTTTCAGTTGACCACATTAGTATTGAAGAGTACGGTAGTGAATAGATTTCTACTTTTTTCCCTGTAATTCCTTGTGCATCTTTTACTATAAGTCTTTTGTCAGTAAACACAGCAACATCTCTTATTGTTGCAAAAGCTGCGACAGGCTGTTCGCCGTTTATTAATAAGTTTGCAATATCTTGAGGGATAGCAACTTCTCTAAAAAATGTCCAGTTTAATAAATTCATTTCGTTAGCCATAATGTTTCTCCTTGTTTTAAAAAAATTAATTATTTGATTGAATTTTGTGATTTTTTATCAGTATAACATAAAAGACATGAATTATAAATAATGTACTACAATTAAGTTTTCAGTACTAATATAATAAATTTAATGATATAATATAGGTACTAGGGGGAGAGATATATGAATATTAAAAAGGAAGATGTCGTATTATTTCTTAGGCAAAATGTTAAATCTATTATTTTGGCATTTGTGTGTAGTCTTGTTTTAATAATCGGGGGTTTATTTTATTTTAATCAAAATAAGACAGAAGATTATAGTGGTGTTAGTTTTTCTAATATTAGTAATGAGACTAATAATAAGGATGAAAAAGCTGAAAATAGACACGATGAAAAGATTTTTGTTGATGTGAAAGGTGCAGTAAAACATCCTGGGGTATTTGAAACGACAAAAGATAAAAGGGTAAAAGATTTAATAGAAGAAGCCGGTGGACTTTTGGATGATTCTGATACTTCTACTTTGAATTTGAGTCAAAAAGTAAAAGATCAGATGGTTATTTATGTCCTTAAGCATGGTGAAAAGCCGAAACAAATATCTGATGGTGGTAGTAGTTCATCTAATACAGATGTGATTAATATTAATACTGCTAATAAAGAGCAACTTATGAAAATTTCAGGAGTTGGAAAAACGAAGGCTGAGGCAATAATTTCATATAGAGAAAAAAATGGGGATTTTAAAAAGAAAGAGGATATTACAAAAGTACGCGGTATAGGTAAAGCTACTTTTGATAAAATTAAAGATAAAATAGAGGTGTAGTTATGCAGAGAATTAGCTGGGATGAGTACTTTATGGCTCAAAGCCACCTATTATCACTTAGATCGACTTGTAGCAGATTATCTGTTGGAGCGACGATAGTAAAAGACAAACGAATAGTTTCAGGTGGTTATAATGGTTCAATTAAAGGGGATGAACATTGTATAGATGTTGGTTGTAAAGTAGTAGAAGGGCATTGTGTAAGAACAATTCACGCTGAGATAAATGCTATTTTACAATGTTCTAAGTTCGGTGTTGGAACTGAAGGTGCAACTATTTATGTTACACATTTTCCATGTTTGAATTGTACAAAATCTATAATTCAAGCAGGGATAAAAGAAATTTGCTATGCAAATGATTATAGAAATAATGAATATGCTCGAGAGTTATTAGAAAGATCAGGAGTTGTCGTAAGAAAAGTAGATTACGACGTAAATAATGTAGTAGAAAGGTTACTAAATAAATAGTAATGATATACTTACAACTTTCTTTACTAGCATTAGGGGCGATATTATTAAATTATAATGTAATAATATCTATGCTATGTATTGTTATTTTTCTACTGATAACTTGGAAAAATAAAAATCTTAATGCTAGGAAAACTATTATCTGTGTAATAGTCTTCTTAGCTTTTTTTATTCGGGGAGCATATGAACAAAAGAATAACATTACTCATCTAGGTAATGGTGAAAATAAAAATTTAGAACTAATAGTTTCCGATAGATTTGATGTTAATGGAGCCTATGTGTCTTCTATTGGCTATCTTTCAGATGAGAAGGTGCTAGTGAGTTATATAGTCAAGAGTGAAGAAGAAAAGAAATTTTTTAAAGAAAAATTTTGGGGTGGGAAATTATTAGTAAATGCTAATATAGAAGATGTTTCAGAAAAGACTAATTTTTATTCATTTGATTATAAAAAATATAATGAGAATAGAGGGATCTTTAAAAGGTTAATTATTAATGAAGTTCAAGCGGTTAAAAATATAGATTCCTTATACTTTAAATTTATAACTTTTAGGAATAAATTGAGTTTGGAAATTAGTAAAGAACTAACCTTTGATAAAAGTGGTTATTTTCAGGCTTTAATTTTCGGGGATAAAGGATATTTATTAAAAGATGATGTGAACGCTTTTAAAAATTTAGGAACAAGTCATTTATTAGCAATCTCAGGGTTACATATAGGTGTACTCATTTCTCTAATTTATTTTATTTTGTTGAAATTTAGGGTAAGTGTTGATTATATAGAGAAAATTATCTTAATTATAATTCCATTGTATATGTTACTTAGCGGAGCTAGCGCTTCTGTTCTTAGGGCAGGTTTTATGATCATATTTTATATCTTGCTTAGAAGAAAAAATATAGATAAGTTGGGTAGTTTGCTATTTACTTTTCTAATATTAATAATGTATAATCCGTTATTTATTTTTAATATCGGTTTCCAATTATCATTTTTAATTACATTTAGTCTACTGATGTCTGAAAGTTATATTAAAAAATCTAAGAATAAATTCCATAGTGCGCTTAGAATCAGTGTAATTTCTACATTAGCAAGTATTCCGATGTTAATGTATATTTTTTATAATATTGTTTATATTTCTGTATTTAGTAATATTATCTTAGTACCAATTTTTAGTGTCGTGATTTTTCCTTTAGTTATTTTTAGCTATCTTGTATTCCTAATAAATGTCCACGTTTTTAATATTATTTGTAGACCAATATTAAATATTGCTTTCAATATATTCGATAAAATTCAGGAGTTGTTTTTAATAGCTCAACCTATTCGTATAGGTAAGTTAAACATATTTTTTATAATAGTTATATTTTTTGTTGTTTTATCAATATTGATAAATTTGAATAAATTCAAATATATGAATGCTATTTATGGAGTTCTTGTGATAATTTTAATTTGTTTAGGAGCAACATATATGCCTAAATCATATATTGAAGATGTAAAAATAGGGAAAGAGAGTGTTTTATATATTAGAGAAAATAAGAATAATCTATTAATAAATACATCTAATAATATTCAAAATTTTTATACAGATTACAGAAAAAAAGATAAGGATTATGATATAATAAATCAGTACGATTTGCTTTTAAATTATGAAGGAAAAAATAAATTTGATTATTTGCTTTTGACTTCTGCGAAAAAGAACAAGAGTGGATATTCTCTAGATTTTGTAGCAAATGACTTGGTTGGGAAAGTTATTGTAATAGATAATGTAAAAAAAAAATTACAAGAAGTAGAGAATATGGCACAGTATAAAAAAATTGATTATATTGTCCTTAAAGAGGATACAGAGATAAAATTTGGAAAGAGTTCTATTTATTATTATAACAAGAAAGTTAGAGTAAAGAATAAGGATTCTGAATTTGAAATTGAGGTAGATAATTAATGAAAAATGTCTATGTAATATATGGTGAAAATTTTGAAGCCATTAATGATTATGAAAAGAGTATAGCTAAAAAGTATTTAAAAGACTTGGATGAATTTAACTATATAAAAATAAATATGCATGAAAATACATTAGAGTCTTTAGTATATGAATGTAGAAGCAGTGGTTTATTTGGAAATGAAAAAGTAGTAGTTGCAGAAAATTGTAATTTCCTACTTGCTAAACCAAAGAAGATTAAAGTAGAGCATAATGTGGATACATTAATAAGTTATTTGGATAATATTAGTGAAGAAGTCGTATTGATTTTAAAGGTTTCTGAAAAGATTGATAGTAGAAAAAAACTTATTAAGAAAATCAAAGAAGTAGGAGAAGTTAAGGAATTTTCTAATTTTGACGAAAGGGAAATAGCTAGCTATATAGTGAAAACAGTTGCTGAAGCCAATTTGAAAATTTCAAGAGATGATGCAGAATTTCTTGTGAATTATACACGATTAGATTTTGCTAATATAAAAAAAGAATTAGAAAAACTACTTCTTTATTGTGATGAGAAGAAAGTAATTACTAGAGAAGATATCGAATTACTAGCGACAAGAAGTTTAGAATACGATGTATTCAGTTTAACTAATGAGTTATTCGGGAAAAATTATTCGAAATTAAGAGTAGTCTACAATTCTTTAGTGTTAAAAAAAGAGGAACCGATTTTCTTATTATCACTTATTAGTGGACAATTAAGAATATATTATAAAGTAAAGGTTCTGCTAAATGAACACTATTCACAAAAAGATATAGCTAGAGAATTAGGAGTTCATCCATATAGAGTACAACTAGCAGCACAAGGTATTAGAAATTATAGTGTGGACAAGATTATGAAGACATTAATTTTAGCTGCTGATTATGATAAGTTATTGAAATCTTCATATATGGATAAATATTTGATATTAGATTTATTTATTAATAAACTAATTGAGGAGCTAAAATAAAATATTTTGTTTCTGTGACTTTGCTTATTATTCTAAAAGAAGAAAAATCATTAGGGAGAAGAGCTAGTGGGTGAAGAATACTGTATATGACCTAGAGTTTCTATTTGTTATAAATAGAGCGTTCTATCTAACTGGTGAAATTATCGATAATGTTAGTACTTATTTTTCTATTATCCAAGAAAAATTGTATGAGCTATAAATATTATGGGAAAATGTTTATAGTATTATTTAAAAAAAAGGAATATTAATAAAGAAAGTGATTGTTTGAGGCTTCTTCAAACAATCATTTTTCGTTAATTCAATGAATTTTAATAGATTCTCTTGAAATAGTTCAAAAAAAACAAAAAATTCAGATAAATCTGTTTATTATATGTAAATATGGTGTTATAATAGTAATGTTGAAAAGAAATTAATAAAATGAGGTATTGTTTAATGAAGAAAATTGAAACTAAATTAGCTCAATTAGGAAATAGAAAAGACCAAGTAACAGGTGCGATTGTAACACCGATATATTTATCTACAGCATATGCTCATCCTGGACTAGGTGAGAGTACGGGTTATGATTACACAAGAACAAAGAATCCAACTCGTACAATTTTAGAAGAGGGATTATGTGAACTTGAAGAAGGGTGTCGTGCGATAGCAACAAGTTCAGGTATGAGTGCAATTCAATTAGTTTTTGAATTATTTGAATTAAATAGTGAATTTCTTGTTTCTAGAGATTTATATGGTGGAAGTTTTAGATATTTTGATGAACTTGAACGTAAAGGTGCACAGAGGTTTATCTATTTTACGGATGAAGAAGATCTTGAAGTGAAAATTACAGACAACACCAAAGCTGTATTTATAGAAACTCCAACTAATCCATTAATGCAAGAAGTTGATATTGAAAAAATTGCTAAGATTGCTAAAGAAAAAAATGCTTTATTGATAGTAGATAATACTCTATTAACGCCATTAAGACAGAAACCTTTAACTATGGGTGCTGATATTGTCGTTCACTCAGCAACAAAATATTTAACAGGACATAACGATATTTTAGCCGGAGCTGTAATTACTAATAATGAAGAAGTTGGAGAAAGATTAGCATGGATATCTAATACAACAGGAGCTGTATTGTCGGCGTTTGACAGTTGGTTATTCGTAAGAAGTTTAAAAACTTTACCATTAAGATTTAATCAACAAGAAAAAAATGCAATGAAATTAGCGGAAGAGTTGGAAAAAAATCCAAATGTTAAAGAAGTACTATATCCAAATAGAGGAGCTATGTTAAGCTTTAAACTTCATGATGCTTCTAAAATTGATAAGTTTTTACGTTCGTTAAAAGTAGCAATATTCGCAGAAAGCTTAGGAGGAGTAGAAACATTAGTTACATATCCTACAACTCAAACACATTTCGATATACCAGAAGAATTACGTCTTTCTTATGGTCTTACACCAGATTTATTAAGAATATCTGTAGGAATTGAAGATATTGAAGATTTATTAGAAGATTTTGCACAAGCTTTAGAAGTATAGGGGACAATTATAATGAGTAGAGTAGAAGAATTTGTAAACAAGTATTATGTAGAAAGAAGAAATACAAATAGTTTAAAATGGGATGCATTAGAGGAGAGGTTTGGAGACAAAGACCTTCTTGCTATGTGGGTAGCTGATATGGAATTTAAAACACCAGATAGTATAAGAGAAGCATTAACTGAGCGTGTTAATCATGGGGTTTTCGGTTATACTAAGTTACCTGAAAGTTATTATGATCAATATAAAAAATGGCACAAACAAAAATATGATATCAATGTACAAAAAGAATGGATAAGATTTGCGCCTGGTATTGTTCAAGCGATTTTATGGGTAATTCATGCATATACGAAAAAAGATGATTCAGTTATAATTATGCCACCTGTATATTATCCATTTGCTAACTCTATTAGAAATAGTGGTAGAAAACTAGTTGAATCGCCGTTACTTGAGGAAAACGGTAAGTTTAAAATAGATTTTGATACGTTTGAGAGAGAAATTCGTGATAACAATGTAAAATTATATATTCATTGTTCACCTCATAATCCAGTAGGTAGAGTATGGACTTTAGAAGAACAAAAACGAGTGTTTGAAATTTGTGAAAAATATGATGTTCTAGTATTATCTGATGAGATTCACCAAGATTTTACATATAATAATCACAAGCAAATTTCTGCATTAGCACTGGAAGATGGAAAATATAATCATCGTCTTATTGTTGCTAACTCGGGTTCAAAAACATTCAACCTTGCATCATTAGTTCACGCAACTATATTAATCCCTGATGAAGATATCAGAAAAGTTTTTGATGTGTATAAAAAAGAGAACTTAGAAGCGGAACCTAGCTTACTAGGGCAGCTTGCTTTAGAAGCTGGTTATAGAGAAGGGCACGAATGGCTTGAAGGATTGAAGGAAACGGTATTATATAATTATAATTTACTACATGATACTCTTGCAGAAAAGGTTCCAGATATTAAGGTTTATCCGCTAGAAGGAACATATTTAGTTTTAGTGAATTTAGAAAAAGTGCTAGATGGAAAAACAACAAAACAATTCATACAAGATGAATGCGGTCTAGCAATTGATTTTGGACATTGGTTTGGTAAGGGTTATAACAAATACATTAGAATAAATCTAGCGACTAGCCCAGAAAATGTTAAAGAAGCTATTAATAGAATAATTAAAAATTGTAATAATTAGAATAAAGTTAGAAGGAAGAATTTGGAGATTTTCTCTAAATTCTTCCTTCTATGCAGTAATGAAAAAACTACTCAGAAGTCTGAGTAGTTAACAAAATTATTTAGCTAGGTTTGATTTATATCTAGCAGCTGCGTTTTTGTGGATTAA
>CAURVX010000035.1:0-18912 GCA_963528605.1 uncultured Gemella sp. | reverse complement strand
ATTTTTGAATAACGAAGATCTTAACCATTTCATTAAATATCACCTCATAAACACATTATTTATTATATATCTTTTAGTTTAAGATGTCAACAAAAAAAGTTGACGCATTTATTATTTTTTAATTCATTATATATTTCAGTATATTCGCTAACGACATTATGAATCCTACAAAAATCGTTAATTTAGCTGTTAGTACCATATATGGTGCCATTGTTTTTTTGTGATTATTCGCACTAAAACCTTTAATTATTTTTATCGCTAAAGGAATAGTAACAAACACTAACAGATTCCACCATGAAGCATATTTAGTAACTATAAATAAAACATTTAATAAATATACTACGAAAAAGCTACCTGCCATTGTTTTAATCGCACTATTTCTTCCAACTAATATTGCATATGTTCTTCTTCCTGATTCTTTATCATTATCTAAGTCACGAATATTATTCGCTAATAATATAGCTCCTATCATGATAAATAACGGCAGTGAAACGACAATAATATCAGCATTAACATAGCCAGTTTGGAAGTAGAATGATAAAGCTATTATAATTGTTCCCATAAAGAATCCAGAAACAACTTCTCCAAAAGGAGAATAAGCTATAGGATACTTTCCGCCTGTATAAAAATATCCAGCAAGCATACACACTAACCCTACTAATAATACATAAAGACTAGTCATAAAAGTTAGAATTAATCCTAGTATAAAAGCTAACGCGTATAATACCAATGCACCTATCATAACTTCTCGAGGACTTAGATTCCCCTTCACTATCGAACCAGAAATCCCCTCAGAATCAATTTTGTCCAAACCATGCTTATAATCATAGTATTCATTAAAAAGGTTGGTTGCCGCCTGAATCAACAGACATGCCAGTAAAAACAAAATAAATTTTAAAATCGAAAACTTAATCTCATATCCTAAAGCATAAGTAGCTCCAAATAAAACTGGTGCTATTGATGCTGGATAACTATGTGGTCTTGTACACATGAAAAATTCTTTTAATTTACTTTTATTCACAACATCCTCCTAGTTATCTTCTTACCTTGAATATTATACCATATTTTGAAGTGCTATGATATTAAATTTCTTTCCTTCTATCTATAATCATTTAGCATAGCGTTTTCATCGATTTGTGATATAATTAAAGAACATAAAACTATTTATTGGAGGCATTTCCTATGAAAATTGCATGGATTGGAACTGGAGTTATGGGCGAAAGTATGGCTGGTCACCTTATGGATGCTGGTCACGAACTTTTCGTCTACAACAGAACAAAGAGCAAAACTAATAACTTAGTAAGTCGTGGAGCTACACTCCTTAACGAAGTAAAAGATGCACCTAAATTTGCTGATGTAGTATTTACAATAGTAGGTTATCCTAAAGATGTTGAAGAAGTTTATTTGGGTGAAAATGGACTTATTACAACAGCTAAAAAAGGTCAAGTATTTGTAGATATGACTACTTCTTCTCCTACTCTAGCTGAAAAAATTAGTAATGAATTTCTAAAAGTTGGTGCATATGCACTTGATCTTCCTGTAACAGGTGGAGATGTTGGAGCAAAAAATGCTACTTTATCAATCATGGCCGGTGGAGATAAGAAAGTATTCAAAGAAGTTGTTCGTCCACTAGTTGAAAAATTAGGTAAAAATATTACATATTTTGGTGAAGCTGGTAAAGGGCAATATACAAAACTTGCCAATCAGATCGCAATAGCTACAACTATGATCTCTGTCGCTGAGAGCTTTAAATTCGCCAAAGAAGTTGGTTTAGACTTAGATTCATTCTTCAAGACAGTATCAACAGGTTCTGGAGGAAGCTTCTCAATGACTTCATACGGACCACGTATCTTGAATGAAGATTTTAAACCTGGTTTCTTCACTCATCACTTTATTAAAGATATGAAACTAGCTTTAGAAGAATGTGAAAAAATGAACATTAAACTACCTGGTCTTGAGACAGCATATAAAATTTACAACGAATTAGAAGAAGAAGTTCGTAACACAAATGGAACTCAAGCAATTTCTAAATGGTATAAACTATAAAAAAATATGAGTTGATCTAAGTAATCAACTCATATTTTTTATATGTATTTTCTCTCCAATTTTTAGTACTTTAGAGTTTTTCGCGTGCCCGATTTATTGTTTTTTTAGCTACTGCTAAAGAAGATAGAACATACTCTTGAACAAGTTCAAACATCTCCTCTACAGAAATTTCTTTTTCAGTTTTTGTAAAAGTTCCTATTAATAATCCTGAAATTTTATCAAAAACTCCAATCTGTTTTAACTACGCAAGATGTGTAACAAATCCTCTTCTTTTGAATAATTTTAATAAAACAAATAAAATTTTATATAAACTGAGAAATTAATATTCTGGGAAAGTCTAAAATCACTTGAAACAAACTTCAAAGAGCATATAAAGTGAAAATTTAAAATTCTATGGTATAATTAAAGAATAAAGTAATTTTATATAGGAGGAATAAAATATGAAAATTGCATGGATTGGAACCGGAGTAATGGGGAACAGTATGGCCGGCCATTTAATTGAAGCTGGACATGAACTTTTTGTTTTCAACAGAACAAAAAGTAAAACAGATAATTTAGTAAGTCGTGGGGCTACACTACTTAAAGAAGCAAAAGAAGCACCGCTATTTGCTGATGTAATCTTTACCATAGTTGGTTATCCTAAAGATGTCGAAGATGTATACTTAGGAGAAAATGGACTAATTAACACAGCTAAGAAAGGACAAGTATTTGTGGATATGACAACATCATCTCCTACTTTAGCTAAAAGAATTACTAGTGAATTTGCGAAAATAGGGGCCTATGCATTAGATCTTCCAGTAACTGGTGGAGATATAGGAGCAAGAAACGCAACATTATCAATTATGGCTGGTGGAGACAAAAAAATATATGAAGAAATTGTCCTACCACTTGTTGAAAAACTGGGGACAAATATTACTTATTTTGGAGAAGCTGGTAAAGGACAGTATACAAAACTTGCCAATCAAATAGCTATAGCCACAACTATGATTTCTGTTGCTGAAAGCTTAAAATTCGCAAAAGAAGTTGGTCTAGACTTAGAATCATTCTTTAAAACAGTCTCAACAGGTTCTGGAGGAAGTTTCTCAATGACTTCATATGCTCCGCGTATCTTAAAAGGAGATTACCAACCAGGATCTTTTGTACATCATTTTATAAAAGATATGAAACTTGCTTTAGAAGAATGCGAAAAAATGAATATTAAACTTCCAGGGCTTGAAACAACATACAAAGTATATAATGAATTAGAGGAAACAGTCCGTAAAACAAATGGAACTCAGGCCATAGCTAAATGGTATGATATTTAATAAAAAATGAGTTGGTTTTATACCAACTCATTTTTTATATTTATCATTTCACCGATTTTTAATGCTTTAGAATCCTTTCCATGTCCCACTTCACTTGTTTTAACTACAGGTAAATGTTCAGGAATATATTCTTTTACAAGTTCAAATAGTTCCTCTAAAGAAATTTCTTTTTCAATTTTTGTAAAAGTACCAATTAACAAACCAGAAATATTGCTAAATACATTCATTTGCTTTAGCTGTGAAAGATGAGTTATTAATCCCTCAACAGAAGTTCCTAATCCTTCTATAAACAACACTCTATTATCCGCTTCTGGAAAATACTTTGTTCCAACTAATTTTAAGAAACATCTAATATTTCCGCCGATTACTTCACCTTCTACACTATTACCTTGTAAAAACTTCCATTTCATATCAAACAGAATCTGTTCATTTTTCATGAAAGTATTTTTAAAATCAGTTCTGATTTCTTCATTCTCAATGATATTTAAAATTTGATATAAATAATTCACTTCATTCGTTTGGCTTACTAAAGCATTCAAAATCGTTGTTAGATCACTATAACCAAAGAATGGTTTATAATTTCTTTTTATTTCATCAAAGTCTAAATAATCTAATACCTCATTTGCAATATCTCCACCAGAAATATCAAAAATTGCTTTTATTTCTTTATTTTGATAAAAGGACATTAACTCCTCAGCTCGAACATGTGCTTTTGCTCCGCGTCCAAACTTATCTTTGTAGATGTATTTAGTAAAGACAGGTACTAAACCCATCTCTACTAAAATACTTTCCAGTTTTTCTAATCTGTCTTTATCTTCAATATTTTTTCCATTTGAACATACTACCAACGCTATCTTATCATTATTATTCAACATCATTATTTACTAATACTCTCTACATAATATTTGAATCTACTTTGTCCGCCATCATATTTTTTGTTATTCAGTCGAAGGACCACCTTACCTTTATATGAAAAATCACTTACAGAAGTAGAAATTGGAATTGTAATCTTATCCCCTTCGATTTTCCACATATCGGGCTTACTAGGTCCATTTAAGAATATCGATCCATGACCTCGATATGTAGCGAGTACCATTTTATCTTTTTTAAAGAAGATTAACTCCCCTTCTTTTAAAACTTTTGAGTACTTTTCTTCGTTTCCTGTTAAATTATCATCTATTTCCCTATAAATTAAATGTTGAGAATTTTTTAATTTATTCATTACGTACTCTGTATCAACTGTCTCTGATTGTAAAGCATTATATGCATCTACTATCTCCGTTAATTTCATAGGAATATGATTTAACATCATCTTATCAACTTTAATATGTTTTTGAGGATCAGAAAATTGTAAAATTATTAATGACGCATCTATATCTTTAGATTTTCCATCTAATATATTTGCTGTAATTTCTGCAAATTTTGAAGCAACTTCTTTATTATGTTCTGTATTCTTAATATCTAATATTTTCCAAGTTAAATCTAATTTTTTATACTTTGAAGTAACCTCTTCAGATTTCTCATCTGTATTCTCTACTTTTCCATCTTTAACTTTATACACTCCAATAATTTCATCTACTTTTTCAAACTTAAATTTATTATAGTATCCACCCTGTTTAAATATGATTTTATCTTCATTACCTTCTCTTTCTACAGCATAACTTATAGTTGGTGAAAATTGTTTTAACTCTGTTAGAACAGCATCTGTAAGTTTTAATTCAGAGTTTAAAGCATCTAAATCATTAAGTGTTGATAGTTTTTCTATAATAATAGTAGTTTCTTTACTAATTTGTTTCCCATCTACACTTCCTAAATTTTGACTATTATTTACTTGAACTTTATTTTTTAGCTTATCATAATTTATAAGACCATATATACACAATATCGCTAAAATTATTATTGCCCCATAACCTAATATATATTTTATTTTCTTATTCATAACTCCTCACTTTTTAATAATTATTCACTATTTTTTATTCTTTTACATCTATGCTTTCTACATAGTATTTTGTTCTACTTTGACCACCTTCATATGTTTTATTATTAAGACGAAGAACAATTGAGCCTTTAACTTTATTTTCTTGACCTACATACACTACTGGAATTGTTAACTTATCCCCTTCTATCTTCCATTTATCTTTTTTACTAGCTTGATATACGGCAGGATTAGGATGTCCAGGAATAGCTGCTAAATACATGTTATCTTTCTTAAAGTATATTATATCTGCTGGATTTAACTGACCTATATATTTTTTTCCATCAACTTTGTAACTTTCGTCAACTTCTTTATATCTCATAAATTTCGTATTAGCAACTTTCCCCTTCACCTGTTCAGGACTTAATGCTTCTGCAAATCTAGAATTATATATATCTGTTAATTCAGCTAATGATTTTGGTACATAAGAAACAAATTTCCTTTGATTCGGTACAATCGCCTTATTCTTATCCCCGAAATATAAGAAAGGAACAGCTGCATCAAAATCAGGAGAAAAAGTTCCTGCATTAACAAAGAGTTCAACTACACTTTTAGCAACATCTTCATCATGTTCATTATTTTTAATATTTAATACATTCCATTTTAAGTCATTGTTCTCAGAATATTTAGCTCCCACTAATTCTAGATCTTCATTAGTCAATTCAAAATTTCCATTTATTACTTTATACACGCCAATAATAGCATTTACATCATTATTTGTATTAGCATTATAATATCCACCTTGACGTAATAATAACTTATCTTGTCCTTCACTGTTGTCTATAGCGTAACTCACAGTTGGAGAATATTTCTTCAGTTTGTTTAAAACTGTATCAGATAATTTTAATTCAGAATTTAATGAATCAACATCAGTTATTTTTGATAATTTTTCTATTGTTATTGTCGTTTCTTTATCTACTTGTTTTCCATCTACACTTCCTAAATTCTGACTATTATTTTCTTGCTTATTATTTTTTTCTTTGATTATATTTTATAAATCCAAATGTACATACTAGCGCTAATATTAAAATCGCTGTATATCCTAATATATATTTTACTTTCTTATTCATACTCTTCAAATTCCTTACTTCTCTTTATATATGTGAAAAGACAGGAATAAATCCCATCTTTTCAATTTTTTTAAATATTAATTATTTGTTCGACTTTCAATATAGTATTTAGAACGGCTTTGACCACCTTCATATTGTTTATTATTTAATCGAAGAACCATTTTCCCTTTAATTTTTCCACCTTCAAAATTGTTTATTAAAGGAATAATAATTCTATCCCCTTCTTCAATCCATTTATCTGGTGTTGTTAAAGTCATTCCACTAGCTCCACCAATTCCTCCAAATGCAGCTAGATACATTTTATCTTTTTTGAAGTAAAGAACCTCTGCATTACCTATACTCTTATTATACTTAGATTCATTTCCTTTATAACTATCATCTATTTCTCTATATTTAGCTTGTTTTAGTGCTGACACCTTTTTATAAACTTGATCTGCATTATATATATCTGGAGTTCCTGCATTGTACATATCAGTGATTTCTGCCAATGACATTGGAACAACAGTAAGTCCTAACTGAGCATCTCTGACATGCTTACTAGAATCAGAAGAATATGCAAAAATACCTAACATACTGTCCATTCCTCCACCAAGACCAACAGCGAAGAATTTATCAGCAACTGCTTTCGCAGCATCCTTATCGTGCACTTTATTATTTAAATTCAGTTGTTTCCATGTTAAATCGCCATCATTGATTTTAGAACCTACTTTACCTAAATCATCACCTGTTGATGTTAGTTTCCCATCATCTATTTTATAAGATCCGATAATTTCATTAATCCCATTGACCTTACGGTCTACTAAATATCCACCTAAACGGAAATAAATTTTATCATAACCTTCACTATTATCAACAGTATAATAAACAGATGGCGCATACTTTTTAAGTATATCAACAACTGATTGTGATAAGTGTAACTCAGAATTAAGAGCATCAATATCATTTAAAGAAGATATTTTTTCAATAATAATCGTAGTTTCTTTGTCTAACTTTTTACCATCAGCACTTCCTAAGTTCACACTATTATTTGTTGTACTTTCTTCTTGCATTTCTTCGTATTTGATAATCCCAAATACGCATATTACTGCCGCGATAAATATCACAGCAAAACCTAATATATACTTTATTCCTTTATTCATATATTTTTCTCTTTTCATTAATTATTTTCTCTATCAAACGTAGGCACATAGAAGTGTCTTCCTTCTAAACCAAATAATTTATCGCTAAATGTTCCAGGCTCTACATTTGCTAAGTTTTTCTCAAACATCATCATTCTAGCATCGATATTATCGATAAAGTGAATTATCTCCGCTTCTTTAATCATTGGTAATTTTGGTGAACCAAATTCATATTTACCATGATGTGCAAGAATCATATGTCTAAGTAAAATAATCTCTTCAGATTCAATCCCTAATTTTTCAGCCATTCGAGCTACTTCATCACTCATAATAACAATATGCCCTAAAAGTTCTCCCTCTAATGTATAAGAGGTTCCTACAGGTCCACTTAACTCGATAGTTTTTCCTAAATCATGTAAAATAATCCCACTATATAATAAATCTTTATTTAGTGATGGATAAATAGCTACTAAAGCTTTCGCTATTTTTAACATCGTTGTAGTATGATAAATCAATCCTGAATAAAAATCATGATGCATTGATTTAGCTGCAGGATAACTAATAAATTGTTTTTTATATTTATTTAACAGTTCAATAGTTACAGTTCTTAAATTATCATTGCCTATTTCTTTTAAGAAGTAATTTAATTCATTTATCATTACATCTTTTGGAACTGGTGCTGTTTGAATATAATCTTGAATATCTATATTATCACTCTCAGTTGCCATTCTATAGTTCTTTATTTTTAACTGAAGCTTTCCTCGATAATCTAGTAAAGTTCCTTCTACATGAATCATCTTACCAGCTTTTAAATTTTCACTATCTTCTTCTTTTACTTCCCAAATCTTACCATCAATACTACCTGTTTTATCTTTTAGATAAAGCGTTATATAAGGTTTTCCACTTGCCGCTACTCCACGAATAACATTATCCAATAATAAAAACATACTGATTTCTTGATCAGTCTTAAATTCATTTATGAACATTTTCTCACTCCTTCTTCCTAGTATATTTTATATCCATCTTATATTTTACTTTGTATTACAAAAAAATTCAAATAAATATGGTAGATTACTTAACAAAACAACAAAAAAGGAGGTAATGAAAAACCATGATTTCATAGAAATCGATTTTATCATCACCTCCACAGAGTTTACTAGATATCCGAAAACTTTTATAAAACTCTTTAGATATTAATAAACCGCTGCGTCTATAAGTTTTCATATAAACTTTTTTTAAATTTAGGACTTTTGGATAAGTCCATTTCCTCTTTATTAATCAAATAAATCTTTTGCTTTTCTACTAACTTTGTCTAAAAAGCTTTCATCTTCTTCAACTTTCTCATCGTTTAACTTTGCAAGTTGAAGATATAATTCACGTTCTTTTGTCGATAAATTTTTAGGGATTTCAATAGATACCACAATGTAGTGATCTCCTTGACCATATCCCATAACACTTTTAACCCCTTTACCTGAAAGACGGAATTTACGTCCATGCTGCGTTCCAGCTGGAACGTTCAATTCTATTTCACCTGTTAAAGTACGTACATCTAATTTTGTACCCAGAGCTGCCTGTGCTGGAGAAAGTTTTAATTCAGTATAGATATCATCACCTTCTCTTTGGAAGTATGAATCTTCAGCAACAATTACTTCTATGAATAAATCACCTGCTGGACCTCCATTTTCTCCTGCTCCACCTTTACCACGAAGACGAACACGTTGTCCTGAGCTAATTCCCTCTGGAATCTCAACTTCATATTCTACCTCACGGTTATTGTATCCTTTACCGAAACAGTGTGCACATTTATCTTTAATGATTTTACCGCGTCCTTGACATTCAGAACATGTACGTTGGCTTTGCATACGTCCGAATGGAGTATCCTGAATTACCGCTTCTTGTCCACTACCATTACATCTATGACAAGTATTTACAGATGAAGAATCTTTAGCTCCACTTCCGTGACAGTGATCACATTCTACATCTTTACGGATTTTAATAGTTTTTTTCGTACCAAAAACAGCATCTTCAAAACTTATACGAATGCGGTGTAATAAGTCTTCTCCTTGACGTGGAGCATTGGGATTACGACGCGATCCTCCTCCACCAAAGAAACTTGAGAAAATATCTCCAAGGTCATCAAAACCACCTGAGAATCCAGAGAAACCTCCACCGAAGCCGCCAAATCCACCTTGACCGGCTCCACCTTCAAATGCTGCGTGACCAAATTGATCATATTGAGCTTTTTTAGTATCGTCACTCAGTACTTCGTACGCTTCTGAAATTTCTTTGAACTTATCTTCAGCGCCTGGCTCTTTATTGATATCTGGGTGATATTGTTTTGATAATTTACGATATGCTTTTTTAATTTCAGCTGCACTTGCGCTTTTACTTACACCAAGTACCTCATAATAATCTCTTTTAGCCATCTTAATCTCTCCTATAATTAATTATTTAACAAAGGGCTAGCGCATAACGCTACCAGCCCCTTAGACTATTTATTTAATTATTTTTTCTCAGTGAAGTCTGCATCGATTGTGTCATCATCGTTATTTGATGAAGTTGCTCCTGCATCTGCACCTTGAGCTCCAGCTGCCGCATTAGCTTGTTCATAAAGTTTCATAGTCATTTCTTGAACAGCTTTGTTTAATTCATCTTTAGCAGCTTTAATTTCTTCTAAGTTATTGTTTTTAATAGCTTCTTTTAATGTATCATTTTTAGCTTTAATGTTGTCTAATAAGCTTTGGTCTACTTTATCTTTAGCTTCTTCTAACGCTTTATCTGCTTGGAATGAAAGTTGGTCAGCTTCGTTACGTACATCAGCTTCTTCCTTACGTTTAGCATCAGCATCAGCATTAGCTTCTGCTTCTTTAACCATTCTATCGATATCAGCATCAGTTAATGAACTGCTTGATTCAATAGTGATTTTTTGTTGTTTTTGAGTTCCAAGATCTTTAGCTGTAACATTTACAATACCGTTTTTGTCGATATCGAATGTAACTTCGATTTGAGGCACTCCACGTGGTGCTGGTGGTATATCTGAAAGTTGGAATCTTCCAAGGGTTTTGTTATCAGATGCCATTGGGCGTTCACCTTGTAATACGTGGATATCTACTGCTGGTTGATTATCTGCAGCTGTAGAGAATACTTGTGATTTAGATGTTGGGATTGTAGTATTTCTTGGAATTAAAACTGTCATAACAGATCCCATTGTTTCAATACCTAATGATAATGGAGTTACGTCTAGTAATACTACATCTTTAACATCCCCTGTAATTACTCCACCTTGGATAGCAGCACCCATAGCTACCACTTCGTCTGGGTTTACTCCTTTATGAGGCTCTTTACCCATTTCTTTTTTAACAGCTTCTTGAACAGCTGGAATACGAGTAGATCCACCAACTAAGATTACTTGATCGATTTCACTTGGGTTTAGTCCTGCATCTTTAAGTGCTTGGCGAGTTGGTACTAATGTTCTTTCTACTAAGCTGTGAGTAAGTTCATCGAATTTAGCACGAGTTAATGTGTTTTCTAAGTGAACTGGTCCATTAGCTCCAGCTGAGATAAATGGTAATGAGATTTGAGTTGAAGTTACACCAGATAAGTCTTTTTTAGCTTTTTCTGCTGCATCTTTTAGACGTTGCATTGCCATTTTATCTTGTGATAAATCGATAGCTTGTTCTTTTTTGAATTCATCTACAAGGTAGTCAATAATAGCTTGGTCAAAGTCATCTCCACCTAGTAAGTTATCTCCAGATGTAGCTAATACTTCGAATACTCCATCTCCTAGTTCTAAAATAGATACGTCGAATGTACCACCACCAAGGTCAAATACTAATACTTTTTGATCTACATCTGTTTTTTCTAATCCGTATGCTAATGCTGCTGCAGTAGGTTCGTTAATAATACGTTCTACTTCTAATCCAGCGATTTTACCAGCGTCTTTAGTTGCTTGACGTTGAGCGTCGTTGAAGTATGCTGGTACTGTAATTACAGCTTTAGTTACTTTTTCACCTAAGTAAGCTTCAGCAGTTGCTTTTAAGTTTTGTAAAATCATTGCTGAGATTTCTTGTGGTGAGTATTTTTTACCATTTACTTCTTCTTTGTAATCTGTACCCATGTGACGTTTAATAGAAATTACTGTGTTAGGGTTAGTGATTGCTTGACGTTTTGCTACTTCCCCTACTTGAATTTCGTCACCTTTGAATGCTACTACAGAAGGTGTAGTTCTGTTACCTTCTGGGTTAGGGATTACTTTAGCTTCCCCACCTTCTAATACTGATACACATGAGTTAGTTGTTCCTAAGTCGATACCTATAATTTTTGACATATTCTTGTCCTCCTTAAATTTATAATAACTATATTTTTCAAATTTATTTATTAGAATGATTTTTTCACTCTAACAAAGTCTTATATTACTTGTCTTATCTGTGCAGCTGATACTTTCAAATTATTTATCACTGCATTCATTATTCTTTAAGCAATTATCTTCGCAGTGGCTACATACCAATCATTTCGTCATTTCGTTCCTCATTCTTGGTGTAGCTGTGCGATTCTTACTCCTAACTTTTCTCCTCGCCTTACAGGCTTGAAATACTAACGATGTAGCCTTTAAGAATTAACTTTCACCATCGCTGGTCTGATTACTCTATCTTTTAGTTTGTAACCTTTTTGGAATGTGTCTAATATTACTCCGCTTTCTTTGTCGCTTTCTTCTCCTTGCATTACTGCGTGGTGGAAGTTTGGATCGAACTGAGCATTTTCAGTTTCTACTAGTTCAACACCTTCTGATTTAAGCGCTGCTTGTAATCCTTCATATACCATTTGTACACCTTTTAGAACTGTTTGTACTTCTTCATTAGTTGACTCAACTTGTAAAGCACGTTCTAGGTTATCTAAACTTGGTAAGATTTCTGTAATCACTTTTTGACTCTTATAAGCATTTATAATGTCAATTTCTTGATTTTTACGTCGTTTAAAGTTTTCAAACTCTGCGTAAAGTCGTAAATATTTGTCTTCTGACGCTTTTACTTCTTCTTGCAGTTTTTCAATTTGATCTTGTAATAACTCTTCTGCAGTTTTTTCAACTACTTCTTCTTTTAAATCTGTCGTTTCTTCAGTCCCAACAGTTTCTTCTGTTGTTACTTCGTCTTGTAGAGTTTCTTTTTGTTCTTCAGTAGCCATCTCTACCTCCTAATTATTTTAAATTATTATTTAAATTATCACGTACACAAGCTATAAGTGCCATGATTTTTGAATAGTCCATTCTCTTTGGTCCAAAAACGGCGATTACACCTTGACCTTTAGATGTATTATAACTACTAGACACTAATGAAAGTTCATCTATAGTGCCAAGTTTAAGCTCAGTTCCTATTTTGATAGATGGTTGATCCGTTATTTCATTATTATCTAAAAGTTCGACTATCTTATCATCTTCTAAGAGCGATACTACTTCTTTTAATTTTTCTACATTATCTATATCGGGTTTCTTAAGTAAATTGTACTTACCCCCTAATGCTACAGTCTTCTTAATTTTATTTTGCAGCAATCTATTTAAAGCCACCACTATCATATCGTAGTTGTTAACTTTATTCTTTAGATATTTTTCTAACTCACCATGAATCATTACGTGAGCTGTTGCCATATCCACATCATAGAAGTAACTTTGAAGAAGTTTATTAATCTCTCCTATATCTTCCGCAGTGAAATCCGCATCAAGTTTATAGTTTTGTTGGAATACTTCTCCTATATTTGTTACTAATATAACGAGAATGCTACGACTACTTAGAAGAATAACCTCTATCTTATTAATGCGCCTATCCGTTTTTGTCGGCGCTAGTATCACCGCCGTACAATCCGTTAAGTCTGATAGTACTATTGCATTTCTTTCTAGAAAATTATTTTCCGAAACTATATCACCACTAGAGAGTTGTTTAAGTTTTTCATTTTCACTATTTGATAATTCATAATCTTTTTTTATGTAATCTACATAATAGCGATAACCTTTTTCCGAAGGTACTCTTCCTGATGAAATATGAGTCTTTTTAATCAATCCTTCTTTTTCTAATTTACTCATATCATTTCTTATCGTTGCCGAACTGAAATCAATATTTTTTGCAATTTGTTTAGAACCTACAGGTTGATTAGTCGTAATAAAATTTTCGACTATAGATTGAAGAATGAGTACTTGTCTATCTATTAACATTGTTATCACCTATTCTCCAATTTTGTGTTTTAGCACTCAAACTATCTGACTGCTAATCACATATATAATAATATCATTAAGGTCAAAATAAGTCAATAGTTTTTTAAAATATTTTTGACTTTTTTTGACTTTTAATCCTCAATGTAAGACAAACCCTGTAATATCAAGTTTCAAACATGCATCAGAGAGTATATATTGAAACATAATAATAAATAAAGAAAACTTTTCAAGATTTTTATCACTCATGATATAATAAAGGTTGATCAATAGAAAAAAAGTTTTACATAATGAAGAAAATATTTAAACTTTGCACTATACTTTTATCTTCCCTACTTATACTAACGGCATGTAATAGTGAAAAAAACAAAAGTATTTACTACAAAATATGGAAATAATCAAGAAAATGAAACAACCTTAACTTTTAAAGGCGAGGTTGTTAATAGACTAAAAACTATTTCTAATATCACTGATTTAGGAACTGATGAAGAAACAACCTATAATAGTATAAAGACATCGATCGACGAAGAGAATAAAGTTATCGATGGACTTTCTTACACTGTTGAAAAGAAAGATGGAAAAGTAATTATTACTTGCGATTTAGATTTTACTAAAATAAACTTTGAAAAAGATAAGGATCGCTTGCATTTCAAAAAATCTTCTTTAGATGAAGAAAAAAAACTAAGCTACATAGAAGGAAACCTTAAGAAAAATGGTGCTGTAGAGAAAAAATAATATTTTGTAAATAGAGTGTTTATTAGCTAGAACTTTTAATCTTGCTGATAAACACTTTTTTCTTATAAATACAATGTATTTTATCCTCACCTTCCTTGTATCTTCAGTAAAATTCTTGTATAATAAGTAAACGAAAGAAGTTAATAGAGGTAAAAATTTTGGAACTTATTGAACTTAGAAAAGAACTCGAAGAAATTAACAAAAGAATAACGGAATTTAAAACTTCATTAAAAATAGAAGATAAAACTGAACGAGTTGCTGAAATTGAAAATATGATGCTAGAGGCTGATTTTTGGAATGATAGTGAAGTAGCCAGTTTGCTAGTTACCGAATCAAAAAGTATAAAAAAAGAGCTTGATGAATTTAGTGAAATGATAGATTATCTAGAACACTCAGAAGAAATGGTTGAGTTCTTAAAAGATGAAGATGACGAAGAAATTTATCAAGACTTACTAGAAACAGTAGTCAATCTTAAATCAAGTGTTGAAGATTTTAGCTTTAGATTATTATTCTCAGAAGAATATGATAACAACAATGCTATACTAGAAATACATGCTGGAGCTGGTGGAACTGATGCTACAGATTGGTCAGAATTAATGTTGCGTATGTATGAGAGATTCTTCACAAAACAAGGCTTAAAATACAGTTACTTAAACTATCAATCTGGTGATATCACTGGAGTTAAATCAGCAACTATAAAAATTGAAGGTGACTTTGCATATGGATTATTAAAAGGAGAAAAAGGTGTTCACCGAGTTGTTCGTATCTCACCTTTTGATCCATCTGGAAAAAGACATACATCGTTCGCTTCAATTGATGTAATTCCAGAATTCAATGAAAATGAAATTAATATAGAAATTAATAATGAAGATTTAAAAATTGATACTTACCGTGCCCAAGGTGCTGGTGGTCAACATATTAATACTACCGACTCTGCCGTTCGTATCACTCACCTTCCTACTGGTATCGTCGTTCAATCACAATCTGAACGCAGCCAAATACAAAATAAAGACGCCGCAATGAAAAACTTAAAATCTAAGCTGCATCAACGTGAACTAGAAGAAAAAGAAAAAGAATTAGCAGCGATTCGTGGTGAACAAAAAGACATCGGTTGGGGATCACAAATTCGTTCTTATGTATTTACTCCGTATACAATGGTTAAAGATCATAGAACAAACTACGAAGTATCTACAGTAGATAAAGTAATGGATGGTGAGATTATCGATTTTATCGATGCTTATTTACATTACAATATGAAAGAAAAAGAAGTACTATAAAATAGGTCTTTCGGATTAAACCGAAAGACCTATTTTTTATTTTTTCTCATCAAATCTTTCTTCTATAAGTTTTTCTTCTGTTTTTTTCAAACTTACTTTTTCATTTCCTACGCCTACACCTGGTAATCCTGATAATTCGTGGACATTTGCGATAGAATAATCTACAGTTACAGTTTCTATAGCAACTTTATCTTTATAATCAACCTTATCTTCTAAACCTTTTATACCTTTGAACTTTTCTCCAAGTTTCTCCGCTTACTTTTTAAAGTCTTCTTTGGTTGTTCCTAATTCAGAATAAGTAATAATATTTTTGGCTATTTGTTTCGTTACAACATCACCTTTATAATAAAGTGTAATTTCCATTTGTACACCAGGTTGTTTTTTAACATAAACCTTACTTCCTTCTTTTTCAGAACATCCTACTAAAAATACTAATAAAAAGACTGATATAATTTGTAATATCTTTTTCATCTTATAAACTCTCCTATCCTTTAGATAATAATAATATTATACCATATCCTAAAATCAATGAAAATGTTATTAAAAGGGCGATACAAAATTGTATCGCCCTTTCTTATTATAGTTTTTCGTATTCTGCCGGAACATCAAATGGATTTTCTTTATTAATATGATCGTAGAACATAACTCCATTTAAGTGATCAATTTCGTGTTGGAAACAAATTGCTGGTAAGTCTGTTAAAGTTAAAGTAACTTTCTCATCATTCTCATTATAACCAACTACTTTAATTTTTGAATAACGAGGAACATATCCCTTAATATCTTTATCCACAGACAAACACCCTTCTCCACCAGCTAAGTAACATTTTGCTGCTGAGTTTGAAATGATTTTTGGATTATATAGTGCATAAGAAACTGTATCTTCTGGGAATTCCTCATCTGGAATGTGCACAGCAATCATTCTTTTTGAAACGTTGATTTGTGGTGCCGCTAACCCTATCCCAGGTTTTAATCCTAATTTTTCTGCTTTTTCATCATCTTGTGAAGCAATAACATACTCTAATAATCCACGTAAAATAGCTTTATCTTCATCTGAGATAGGACTTTTTACTTCTTCAGCACGTGCTCTTAGCGTTGCATGTGGATCAATAATTATATCTTTAGTAGTAATCAAATCTTTTCTCCTTTATTTCTAATTATTTATTACGGTATCTTCGTACATACATAATTATTTCATAAATATAACAGAATGTCAAAGGTCAAAGTTTCCTAACTGACATTTTTTTAAGAGTTTTATTTTACATAAAATATTCCTCTAATTTTCTATCTTTATTTTTGAATTTTCTGAAAGTTATTTTTGTATTTTTATTTATTTCGTGTTATGATAATATTATTGATAATTTATAAATAAATTTTTAGGAGGGTGTATTATGACTTTTGAAAATTACCAATATACAAGACCAAATACAGATCAATTAAAAGAACAATTAACAGCATTAGTAGATAGACTAAACTCTGCAAATAACGCTAAAGAGACACTAGAAATTTTCAACGAATATAATGAACTTCGTGATAACGTAAGTACAATGGCACAATTATCAGAAATTCGTGTAACAATTGACACAACTGATAAATTCTATGAAGCTGAACAAGAATTTTGGGATGAGTTTGGACCTGAGTTAGATTCTCTATACAGCAAATTCGATGAGGCTATGTTCAATTCAAAATTCAAAGAAGAACTAAAAAAAGAAATCGGGAAACACTACTTCAATCTAATTGAAACTTCTCTAAAAGTATTTAGCGATGAAATCATTGAAGATTTAAAAGAAGAAAACAAACTTTCATCAGAATATACAAAACTAACTTCAAGTGCTAAAATTCCATTTGATGGTGGAGAACACAACTTAAGTGGTATGGCTAAGTATACACAAGATGCTAACCGTGAGACTCGTTTACTAGCAAACCAAGCTGTAGCTAGATTCTTTAAAGAAAACTTAGAACAATATGATAGCATCTATGACCGTATGATTAAAGTTCGTACACGTATCGCGAAAAAACTTGGTTTCGAAAACTTCGTAGAAGTTGCTTACCTACGCTTACATAGAACAGACTACAATGCAAAAGATGTAGCAAACTACAGAAAACAAATCTTTGAGGAAATCGTACCTGTTGTTGAAGAACTTAAAAAAGCTCAAGCTAACCGCCTAGGCCTTGAAAGACTTTCATTCCACGATGAAGGTGTAACATTCAAATCAGGTAACCCTACTCCAAAAGGAGATCGCCCAACACTTGTTGATTATGCAAAAACAATGTATAAAGAATTATCACCTGAAACTGATGAATTCTTCACATTTATGACTGAAAATAACTTATTAGACTTAGACACAAAACCAGGAAAAGCAGGTGGTGGTTACTGTACATTTATTCCAAATTACAAAGCACCATTTATCTTCGCTAACTTTAACCAAACACCTCATGACGTTACAGTATTAACACATGAAGCTGGTCATGCTTTCCAAGTTTTCCAAAGTAGACATCATATGCCAGATTATGTATGGCCAACATACGAAGCTTGTGAAATCCACTCAATGAGTATGGAATTCTTAACTTGGCCTTGGATGAACCTATTCTTCAAAGATGAAACAGAGAAATTCAAATACTACCACATGGCAACATCAATCAAATTCTTACCATATGGTGTTACAGTTGATGAATTCCAACATGAAGTATACGAAAATCCTGAATTAACCCCAAAAGAACGTCGTATGAAATGGTTAGAAATAGAAAGAAAATACTTACCATCTCGTTACTATGAAGATATTCCAGAACTTGATGAAGGTTTATTCTTCTACAGACAAGGTCACTTATTCAGTACACCATTCTACTACATCGACTACACTCTAGCTCAAGTTTGTGCCTTCCAATTCTGGAAAAAGGCTAACGAAAATAGAGAAAATGCATGGAAAGAATACCTACACCTATGTAGACTTGGTGGAACTAAACCATTCTTAGAACTAGTTAAAGAAGCCAACTTAGAAAATCCATTCGTAGACGGTACTATTTCTAATATTGTTCCGGAACTTAGAAAATACATTGACTCTGTCGATGCAACAAAATTCTAGCATAGTTAAAGGCGAGTAAATCTCGTCTTTAATTTTATAGAAATAATTTTTTAAATATTAGGAGGATAAAATATGAAAGAAAAAAAGATAGCAGCATTTTTTGATATT
>CAURVX010000034.1:0-19293 GCA_963528605.1 uncultured Gemella sp. | reverse complement strand
GAACCTACTACTACGATTATTGACATAAATTACGCCTCCTGAAAGCAATTATTTTTTCCATTAATAATTATATCACAAATACAGACGTTTACAACCGTTTTTTTATAAAAAACTCAAAATTATCGGACAATTTAATCAATTTTCAAAGCTTATACACTTTTATGCGTTTTCATTAAAAACAATTATTAATAAACAATTTATAATAAATAGAATTGATAGTTGAATCTATTATATATCCTTAATTTATCAAATAACAAAACTTATACTAAAAAGGAGACCACCCACTCAAATTTTGTAAAATGGATTTAAGTCTCCTCATTATTTTATTATATTATTTTTTTACTTTTCGTTTTGCTAATATCATTGTTACAACAAGTAACAGTCCACCTGGTACTGCATGTCCTACAGGTATCTCTCCTGTATTAGGAAGTATTTTATCTACTATTTTTTTATCGTTCTTATCTCTAATAGTCTTAGTTTTACCTTCAATTTTTTCTTTTAATACTTGTGACTGATTAACAACAATAGTATCTTGCACTACTGTTTTAATAGTATTAAAATCAGCTTTAGAAAGCGCTACTTTAAGATCAGATATTTTTTCTGGCAATACTGGTTCTACGGGATTTACTCCACCTTCAAATGGTTTTAATTGTTCTGTCACTGGTGATTCTGCAGGATTTACTCCACCTTCGAATGGTTTTAATTCTTCTGTTACTACTGATTCTACGGGATTTACTCCACCTTCGAATGGTTTTAATTCTTCTGTCACTACTGATTCTACAGGATTTACTCCACCTTCGAACGATTTTAATTCTTCTACAATTGGGGGTTTCTCATCCGATTTAGATGTCATAACCTCTCGCGCGAATTCTTCTTCTCTTTCTATTTGTGTTATAGTTCCTGTATTTTCATCAACCATATATACAGTAGTTACTTTTACCTTTCTCCCATTTTCTCTTTGAATCACTTCAACCTTATCCTTCGCCGCTACTTTCACTACTGTCTCTGTTGCATCTTTTAGCTCTGGAGTTCCTACTCGTTCTGTTACTTCTCCTGTTTTTGGATTTAATTCGTACGTTATCGTTACTTTTCTCATCCCTTTTTCTCCAGGAATAGTAATATTGTTTTGTCCTTTCTCTCGTGTATTATCTTTTTCATATCTTATTGGACTTGGTATTTCTGTTATTTCCACCTTATCCTTTGCTGGAACTTTTATTATTGTATCAGTTGCTTTCTTTTCTGTTTTCTCCACAGTTTCACTTATTGTTCCATCTTTTTCATTAAGAGTATATTTTACAACTACTTTTTCATAACCATTAGAACCTTCTATACGCTCGTTAGATAGTCCTCTTGCTTTTTCTTTATCTGCTACATATACTGTATTTGACAAAATTCCCTTTGTATTTTCTGTAGATTTTATCCCTACTTTAACTACCTCATCAACAGCCGGTTCTTTAGTTTCCTTTTCTTTTATTAGCTCTCCATCTTCACCTTTGATATAAGTCGTTTTAATTACTCCGTCAATACCTTTTTTAATTACAGATTTTTCCCCTTTGTTTAGTTCTTTATCTGCTACATATTTTGTACTGAAAGGAGTTTTTTCTTCTTTTTCAACTATTGATTCAATTTTATATAATCCTGTTTTTATCTCAAAATCTTCTTTAGTAGCGGTATCTATTTTTTTCTCAAACAATATATTTCCATCAACAGATAATCTTATTTTATCTTCAGTTCCTATTTTTTTAATTCTATCACTAAACCATTGTTTTAATTTAGAATCATCTTTTAAATCCTTCAACTCAAACTCAGCAACATCACCGTAGTCTACATTTTCCTCTTCTCTATACACTGGTTCTTTCGGATTACCATCAATATAAGATTTTACCCAATCGAGTTGTTCTTTAGAAAAGACTAATCCCCCACTTCTTTCCCCAACAACTCCATTTTGATGTACTCCGATAATTTCACCCTTATCATTATAAAGTCCACCACCTGATGCACCTGGTTTAGTACCCGTATATCCTATTCCAGTTAAACCAGCACCACGGTCTACTACATCGGTAACTTTAGTGTCAATAACTGGCTTTAACTTACCATCAGGAAAACCATAAACTGAAACTTTATCACCACTATTTATAACAGAAACGTCTTTTTTTACAACAGCAGGCGTAACATTATCCACAACTTCTTTAAACTTAACTAATGCAAGGTCATGAGTAAATCCAACAACTGAATCATCTTTTTTCCAATAATGAATATCAGAGTCTGTGAAAAATACCTTTTTACCATTTGGTAGCACTGCGTAATACTTTTTATCACTATTACCAGTAGCTTTTTCCGTTACCTTACCATTCTCAAACTTCAAGAAGTTATGAGCAACTGTAAGTAATAAATCCTTTTCAACTAATGTACCAGAACCAGTACCATCGGGAGTTACTACAATCGCCGTTGCATCAAAATTACGTAATCCGTTCGGTGCGTTCTTCACCTCATCACTCGGTTTAGGTAGCGTAACATCACCAGATGTATCGACTTGCCCAGGTTGTGTTCTAACAAAGTTCTCTCCTTTAATAACAGCATCAATATATGTATTCCCTAATGATAGTTTACTTACAAAGTCCTTAGACCAATTTTCATTAAACTTCTTATTAATCGTCTCTCCATCAATAGATACAATTGTCGCGTTAGGATTTTTGCCGAATAGCTCTTTATTTTCCTTATCTTGCTTAAAGTCATAATTAACCGCAGAACCTACGTTACCTTGTGCGACGACTCTTTCTACTAACTTTTCTCCAGCTTCATTCTTAATTCTAAGTACTACTTTACCTTTTTCTGTACCTGATAGTAATCTTCCGCGACCATTACTGTCAAATGAATATCTAGCATCATCTATTTCACGTTCTGTGCTTACTAACGCCCTATGGTTGTCATCATAATAGTATTTTTCATTACCACTAACAAACCAACCTTTGATACCATGTTCTTCTATCATTTTGTTTATCCAAGATTTATGTTTATCGGTAAAAAATAAACCTCCACCATGTTGCTCAGCATCAGGTCCTGCATCCGTATTTGTACCATGTTGATGAATACCTACTACTTCACCTTTATCATTAAAAATTGGAGCTCCTGAGAATCCACCTAAAGCACTCGTATTATAAGTACCATCACCAGTAGTTGTATTCAGGCTTGATAGTGTTCCCGAAATTTTATACATTTTACCATCTTTTAATCTTGTTTTCGTTTCTTCTGACAATCTTTTCGAAGAGAAATCATTTGGATAACCTACTAAAGTAATATTATCACCTTGATTAGCGACTCCAATTTCACGTGGTTTATCTTCACCGTTTGTCATCGCTTCTACAGGGCGTTCTGTAACTACAGCTGCTAAATCATTTTCGTAAGATTTAGCAAATTCTTTTTGATTATAGTAATAAATATTTCCTTTTGGTATGATATCGCTAGTTCCATTCGCTGGTGTATTATTACGTTTTTCCGCATCAGAGTTCATAACAACATAGCTTTGAGCACTATTGTCTCCACGAACATAACCTGAACCAGAAGCTTTGTCTTTATCTAAATAATTGTGAGCAACTGTCACCATAACATTCGGTGCGACAAATACTCCACTACCTGAAGCAACCTGTTTTGATCCATTGCTGTCAAAACTAGTATACGTCATAGCAACACCGCTAGTTTCTTTATTATGAACATCAGCATTCACAATATCAGCGCCACCTTTAACAACTGCGGCTTGTGCCTCTTTATTTACTATTTGGTTATTATCAGTTAGTCCGTATACTAAAATTCCGCAAAAACTTATACAACCAATTAAACCATACTTTTTAGTTTTTCTGAAAAAACCATAAGTTTTCTCGTTTCTTATCATTTATATTTCCTCCTATTTTTTATCCACCTATAATATAATGAAATACTCACTAATACGAACATTAGGTATCTTAAGCTCATCTTATAAATATATCTCCTCAAGTATATTATAACGCAAATAAAATTTAAGTCCATACTTATTTTTTATTTTTTCATCAGTTAATTGTATAAAACTCCTTTAACATATTATATATTTTCTAAAAAAATAAAGAGATAGACAAATCTAACTCTTTACTTCCTCTATAAAAATACTACTAGAAAATTCCAACTATTGTTTCTGTTTCTTCATCGATATCGATATTTAATGCACTTGGTACTTTTGGAAGTCCTGGCATTGTTAATACTTTGTTCGCATATGCTACTACGAACCCAGCACCACTACGTAGTTTAACATCATTGATAGTAATGTTAAATCCTGTAGGACGACCTTTGATCTTCGCATTATCTGTTAATGAAGCTGGTGTTTTCGCCATACATACTGGTAGATTCTTGAATCCAAGACTTTCAATTCTTTCGATTTCAGCTTTTACTTCATCAGAGAAGTTAACACCATCAGCTCCATAAATTTCACGACATACTGTTTCGATTTTTTCAGTAATTGAAGCTTCATCTTTGTATAATAATTGTAGTTCTTTGTCATTTTCTTCAACAGCTTTTACCACTTTTTCTGCTAGGTCTACTCCACCAAGACCACCTTTTTCCCATACTTCTGTACGAGAGAATTCTACACCTTGTTCTTTTGCCCAGTTTTCTAAGAATGCTAATTCTTTTTCTGTATCAGTAACAAAGACATTTAGAGCTACCACTATCGGTAAATTGAATTTACGTAAGTTTTCGATATGTTTTTCTAAGTTTTGAACACCTTTAGCTAACGCTTCTAAGTTTTCTTCTTTTAAATCTTTTTCTTCAATGTCTCCATGTAGTTTTAATGCTTTAACAGTAGCAACTACAACTGCTGCTTTTGGTTTAAGACCTGCTTTACGACATTTAATGTTTAAGAATTTCTCAGCTCCTAAGTCTGCTCCAAATCCTGCTTCTGTAATTACATAGTCAGCGAATTTTAATGCTGTTTTAGTAGCTAAGATTGAGTTACATCCGTGTGCAATGTTTGCGAATGGCCCACCGTGAATAATCGCTGGGTTGTTCTCAAGTGTTTGAACAATATTCGGTTTAATTGCATCTTTTAATAATGAAGTTATAACACCTTCAATTTTCAAATCTTTTAGATAAACTGGTTCACCTTTTTTATTATAAGCCACAAGGATATTGCTTAATTTTTCTTTAAGGTCTACAATACCTTCTGACAGACATAGAATAGCCATTACCTCACTAGCTACAGTAATATCAAATCCGTCAAGTCGTTCTAAGTCAGTTCCTGCATTAACTTTAACATGACGTAAATCACGAGCGTTCATGTCCATTACACGGTTGAAGACGATTTTATCTATTTCTAATTCGTTTCCTTGGAATACATGGTTATTTACTAATACTGCGATTGCATTATGAGCTGTAGTAATAGCGTGCATATCTCCAGTAAAGTGAAGGTTAATATCTTCCATCGGTACTACTTGAGCATATCCTCCACCGGCTGCTCCACCTTTTCTTCCTAATACAGGACCTAAAGATGGTTCACGTAGTGCTACACATGATTTTTTACCTATTCTATATAATCCATCAGATAAACCAATAGTTACTGTACTTTTCCCTTCACCGCTTGCTGTTGGGTTTATTGATGTAACTAATACTAGTTTGGCATCATCTCTTATATCTTTTTTTATGTTTTTTGTTTGGATTTTTGCTTTGTGATTTCCGTATAATATTAAATCTTCTTCTTTTATCCCTAATTTACCTGCTACTTCAGCAATATGTTTCTTTTCACATTCGTTTGAAATTTGAAAGTCTGACTTCATTTAATCTACCTCTTTTCTTTGGGCTTTATTTTTTATTTTAATCTTCCAATCCTGGAATACGTTTGTATATTTTATCAATATTTACAAGGTGTACATTTAAATCGAAACAACTATCCAATACTTCTTTAGAAACTGTATTTTTAATAGTTTCATTTTCTTCAAGTAGTTGTCTAAAAGGAATACCTTCAAACCATGATTTCATCGCTAATGGTTGTACTAAATCGTAAGCTTCTTCACGTGAGAATGAATATTTTTCAATAAGATTACTCATAGTTCTTTGTGCAAAGATTACACCGTTAGTAGCGTAAATATTTTTAATCATGTTATCTGTAAATACTGTTAGATTTTTCACAACATTAGTAAATCTATTTAACATGTAGTCTAATAATGTTGTTGCATCATTACTCAGGATTCTTTCTGCACTTGAGTGAGAAATATCACGTTCGTGCCATAGTGGAATATTTTCATAAGCTGCAAACATATATCCACGCATAATTCTAGCACAGCCTGCCATGTTCTCACTTGAGATTGGATTACGTTTATGAGGCATTGCACTTGAACCTTTTTGATTTTTTGAGAAGAATTCTTCTGCTTCTCTTACTTCTGTACGTTGTAGGTGACGAATCTCCACCCCAATTTTTTCGATTGAACTTGCGATTAACGCTAAAGTTGCATAGTAATCAGCGTGTCTATCACGTTGTAAAGTTTGTGTAGAAATATTACTTGATTCAATTCCTAATTTTTTACAAACATAGTCTTGAACTTCTGGTGGAGTATTCGAGAATGTACCTACTGCACCAGAAATTTTACCTACTTCAATAATTTTTCTTACTTCATTGAAACGTTTGATATGACGGTTAAATTCATCATAATAAAGCGCAAATTTCAATCCAAAACTACTAATATCAGCATGCACTCCGTGAGTACGTCCGATACAAGGTGTGAATTTATATTGTAATGCTTTTTCTTTTAATACTTCTTGAAAATTTAATAAATCTTTGTATAGAATATCATTAGCTTGTTTGTATAAATATCCATAAGCAGTATCAACAACATCAGTAGATGTTAATCCATAGTGCACCCACTTTTTCTCATCACCTAAGTAACTCGAAACGTTACGTGTAAATGCTACTATATCATGTTTTGTTTCTTTTTCTAATTCTAAAATCCCTGGTAGGTCAAATTTTGCATTAGCGAATAATTTCTCAACATCTTCTTTTGGTACAACGCCTAATGTACTCCAAGCTTCTGTTGCATAAAGCTCTACTTCTAAATATGCTTTAAAACGATTTTCATCGCTAAAGATATTACGCATTTCTTCTCTACTATATCTTTCAATCATTGCAATAATCTCCTGATGTTTTTTAATTAAATCGATCTATCTAAAAATTCTATAAAGACAAATGACCGATGTCTTTTCTGAAAAATAGTTCTTCACATTCTATTTTTACTATCTCATTATACACTTTTTTATATGCTTCTTGCAAGCTCTTTCCTTGCGCACAGATCAATAATACACGACCACCATTAATTACTATATCATCACCTATACGTTTAGTTCCCATATGGAATACTGGTGTAGTGACTTTATCCAAGCCATGTATTACAGCCCCTTTTTCACTGTGCTCCGGATATCCTTTCGCTGCCATTACGACACCGATAATAGCATCTTTACTCCATGATAATTTTACTTCTTTACCATCAATAATATTATTAGCTATTTCGTATAAACTACTTTCTAATGATAAAAGTAATATTTCACTCTCTGGATCTCCAAAACGAACATTAAATTCTATAGTTTTTACACCATCATGACATTTCATAAGTCCAGCATATAATATACCATAAAAAGGCATTCCCTCATCACTCATGGCATCAACCATCGGTTGAACAACATTCCTAACACCTTCATCAATATCTTCTTGAGTGATTTTCTTAAGTGGAAGATACGCTCCCATACCGCCTGTGTTTAACCCTTCATCATTATCGAATGCACGTTTGTGGTCTTGTGCAATTTCCATAGGATAAACTTTTTTATCAGAAACAAAGCACATAAGCGAGAATTCTTCTCCTTGGAGAAATTCTTCGATAACGACACTAGAACCAGCCTTATTGAATTTAGCATTACACATCATTTCTTTAAGTTCTAAGTGTGCTTCTTCTAGAGTATTCGCAATAATTACTCCTTTACCAGCAGCTAATCCGTCTGCTTTAAGCACAATAGGTGCTTTTTGATTGCTTAAGTACTCTTTTGCCTGTTCATAATCATTGAAACTTTCATATTTTGCAGTCGGAATATTGTATTTTCTCATCATCATTTTTGAGAATACTTTACTTCCTTCAAGTTGTGCTGCAAGTTTAGATGGTCCAAAAGCACGAACACCTACTTTTTGTAGTTCATCCACTAACCCATTTACTAACGGAACTTCGGGTCCAACGAAAACAAGATCAATACCATTTGTTTTTGCGTAGTTCGGTATTTGGTCTTCAGTTAATACTACACATACTCCAAATTCTTCGACTGCAGGATTAACACCTACCATATGTACTTCGTGTCCTTCTTTATGGAATTTATAAGCTATAGCGTGCTCTCTACCGCCGCTTCCTACTACTAATACTTTAGCCATACTAGTGTTTAAAGTGACGTATTTTACTGAAGACCATCGCCACACCTTTCTCATTACATGCATCAATACTTTCTTGATCTCGTATAGAACCACCTGGTTGCACTATCGCAGAAATACCATAATCTGCTGCAATATCAGCACTATCTCTCATCGGGAAGAATGCATCAGAAGCTAGCACTGCACCTCTTGCTTTTTCCCCTGCTTGTTCTAAAGCTATTTTACATGAACCTACTCTATTCATCTGACCAGCACCGATTCCTAAAGTTTGCCCATCTTTTACTACAACTATTGCATTTGATTTAACGTGTTTCACCACTTTCAATCCAAACTCTATATCTCTTTGTTGAGTTTCATCTACTTTCTTTTCAGTTACACTTTCATATTCATCTGCTAGTTTATCGTTAAAATCTTGCACTAAGATTCCACCGCGAACACTTTTAATTTGTTGTTCATGATTATTATTTTTTTCTGACAGTTTGTAAATACGTAGATTTTTCTTTTTAGTTAGTATCTCTAAGGCTTCTTCATCATAATCTGTTGCTAATATAATTTCTAAAAAGATACTGTGCATTTTTTCAGCAGTTTCTTTATCCACTTTGCCATTTACTGCAACGATTCCTCCAAAAATTGATACAGGATCTGCTTCATATGCACGACTATATGCTTCAAATACAGAATTTCCTGTCGCTACTCCGCATGGATTCATATGTTTAACAGCAACACATGTAGTTTCATCAAACTCTGAAAGAATATCCAGTGCTGCAGAAGCATCTTGAATATTATTGTATGACATTTCCTTGCCATGAAGTTGCACAGCATTTTGTAAAGCATAGCTTTCATTATTATCTTGTACGTAGTGATATGCTTTTTGATGAGGGTTTTCCCCATAACGAAGACTATCTTGAAGTTTATACGATAATGTTAATTTTTCAGGTACTAAATTATCTTTTTTATTAAAGTAATTCGCAATCGCAGCATCGTAACTTGCAGTAGTATTAAATACTTTTATAGCTAATGCTCTTCTTGTTTCATAAGTAATACCACCTTGTTCAAGTTCAGAAAGTACTCTATCATAGTCATTAATATCAGTAACTACCGCTACATCATTAAAGTTTTTAGCTGCACTTCTTAGCATACTAGGACCACCGATATCAATATTTTCGATAATTTCCTCTTCACTAACTCCTTCTTTTTTTACAGTTGCTTCAAATGGATATAAATTTACACAAACTAAGTCAATGTATTCAATATTATTTTCAGCTACATGTTTATTATGAAGTTCATTACCACGTTTTGAAAGTAGTCCTCCATGAATTTTAGGATGCAAAGTCTTTACACGCCCTTCTAAGATTTCTGGAAAATGTGTAACGTCCTCAATACTAATACAACTTACTCCATTATTTTTAAGATGTGTATAAGTTCCACCTGTACTAATAACTTCAAAACCATGTTTTTCTAAACCTTTTGCAAATTCTACTATATTTGTTTTATCACTTACACTTATTAACGCTCTTTTTGTCATAGTGCCTCCTCAACTAACTTCAATATTACTTCTGGATATAATTTATGTTCCAGTTTATGTACTTTTTCAGTAACAGTTTCTAAAGTATCTCCATCTGAAACTTCAAATGATCTTTGAGCAATTACTTCTCCACCATCAAGTTCTTCATTTACATAATGAATACTAATTCCTATTTCTTTTTCACCTGCATTAAAAGCTTGTTCGATAGCAGCTTTTCCTTTAAATTTCGGTAAAAGGGATGGGTGAAGATTAAGAATAGTTTTTTTATATCTTTCTAAGAAAAATGGTGAAATAATTCTCATATATCCTGCTAAAAATATATAGTCTAAATCTTTAACTTTCTCTAATATTACACTTTCATATGCTTCTTTTGACTCAAAATCTTTTGCAGAGAATATAAATACCTTAATATTTCTATCATGTGCTTTTCTAATAACTGCTGCATCTTTTCTATCGCACACTAATAACTCAATTGATATTTTATCTTTTAATCTCACATCATCTGCTATTTTTTCGAAATTACTTCCTGTTCCTGATGCAAATATTGCTACTTTCTTCATACTATTTCTATTCCACTTTCCTCAGTTACTTCTCCAAGAACAAACGCATTATCAATTAATGATAAAGTTTTATCAACGTCTTCCTTGTTTACTATTAATGCCATACCTACACCCATATTAAAGATATGATACATTTCTTCTTCATCAATTTTACCCTTTTCTTGAAGATACTTAAATATCTTCGGCACTTCATATGAACTTTTATCAATCTTCATACCTAATCCATCTTTTAATGCACGTGGTAAATTCTCATGGAAACCTCCCCCAGTAATATGAGCTATTCCTGCCACTTTAACCTCTTCTATTACTTTTAGTACTTCTTTTACATAGATTTTAGTAGGTGTTAATAAAGTTTTTCCTACTGTACTTCCGTTAAATTCTTCGTTTAAACCAATATTATTATCTTTTAAAATTTTTCTTACTAATGAGAATCCATTAGAATGTACTCCACTTGATGGAAGTCCAATTACCACTTGCCCTGCTTTTGTGTTTTCTGTACTTAGTAATAACTCCTTCTCCTGAGCTCCTACACAGAATCCTGCAATATCGTATTCTCCGTCTTCATAAAATCCTGCCATCTCAGCAGTCTCCCCACCTACTATCGCACATCCTGCTTGAACACAACCTTCAGCAACACCTTCAACTATCGCTTCTACTTGTTCAGGGTAGTTTTTACCTACTGCTAGATAATCTAGGAAAAATAATGGAATAGCACCTTGAGCTAGTATATCATTAGCACACATCGCGACAACATCAATACCGATTGTATTGTGAATATCTAATTCGAATGCAAGTTTTAATTTTGTGCCTACACCATCAGTACCGCTAACTAATACAGGATTTTTAAAGTCATAACTACTAAGGTCAAACGTTCCCCCAAAACCACCGATAGCCGACATCATACCAAGATTTTTAGTACGAGCTACGTGTTTTTTAATACGTTCAACACTTTCATAACCTGCTTGCAGACTTACACCACTTTCTTCATACTTTTTACTCACTACATTCTACCCCTTTCTTTTAGAAACTCTATTTGAATATCCGTCATTGAATTCACATAACTTTCTTCATAATCGTATAGTCCCGCACTATAGTCTCCGTTATAGCACTCCATACATAATCCCGAATAAGGTGCGTCATAGTTTAAACCAATAGAATCTATTAATCCTTGTTCACTTAAAAATCCTAGTGAATCAGCTCCAATTATTTCACAGATTTCTTCATTTGTTTTATTTGCTGAGATAAGTTCCTCAGTAGTAGAAATATCTATACCATAGAAACTTGGGAACATTAGTGGTGGACAAGCTATTCTCACGTGTACTTCTCTAGCCCCCGCTTCTTTTAACAATTGAACTATTCTCTTACTTGTAGTTCCACGTACAATCGAGTCGTCAACTAAGACTATACTCTTACCTTGAACTACACCTCGTACCGCTGATAGTTTCATTCTTACTCCTTGTTCACGAAGTTCCTGCGTAGGTTGAATAAATGTACGCGCTACATATTGATTTTTAATTAATCCCATTTCATATGGAAGTCCACTTTCTTCTGCATAACCACTAGCTGCAGATAAAGATGAATTAGGTACCCCAATTACCATATCTGCATCTGGTGCGGGTTGTTCTTTAGCAAGAGTACGACCAGTTCTTTTTCTAGCACTATGCACGTTAATTCCAGCTATATTCGAGTCTGGTCTTGCGAAATATACATACTCCATCGCAGCTATAGAAACTTGCGTATCTTCAGTATATTTCTCTATCCTAATACCTTTATCATTAATAGTAACTAACTCTCCAGCACCTACATTACACACGAATTCGGCACCGACTACATCTAATGCACAAGTTTCACTTGCTGCAACATACGCACCATTCTTCATCTTACCTATCGCTAAAGGTCTAAAGCTATTTGGATCTACTGCACCGTAAAGAGTTCTCTCTGTTAGTACTAAATAAGTAAATCCCCCTTTAATAATATTCAGACTTTCTTTAAGCTGTTCTTTAAAAGTTTCTTTTTTACTTCTTCTAATAAGATGAATAAGTACTTCCGTATCAGAAGAAGAATGGAATATCGCACCTTGCTCTTCTAATTCTTTTTTTAGTGTTTTAGCATTTATTAAGTTACCATTATGACAAATACCAACACTCATGTCATAAAAATGAAATAGAAATGGTTGAATATTTTGGATACTATTGCTTCCGCTTGTCGCATATCTAACATGTCCAATAGCACTATTTCCAACTAATCTCTCTAATTTTTCTTTATCACGAAATACTTCCGATACCAACCCAAGGTCACGATGTCCTCTAAGTTTAGTACCCTCTTTAGAAACAATTCCTGCTCCTTCTTGACCTCTATGTTGTAAACTATGTAAACCGAAGTACGTCACATTACTAGCTTCAGGGTGTCCCCAAATACCAAATACTCCACATTCTTCATTAAGACTACGCATTTTTTAATCTCCTTAAAACTTCTTCATAAGCTTCCATTACTGAACCTAAATCTCTTCTAAATCTATCTTTGTCTAATTTTTCATTTGTATCCTTATCCCAAAGACGGCATGTATCTGGAGAAATCTCATCAGCTAAGATAATTTCACCATCTTTAGTTTTTCCGAATTCAATTTTAAAATCAACAAGTACTAAGTTTGCATCTAAGTACAATTTTTGTAATAGTTCATTGATTTTTAAAGCTTGAGTTCTTATGTTTTCTAACTCTTCTTCTGTAACTATTTCTAATGCCACTGCATGATCATTATTTATTAGTGGGTCATTAAGTTCATCATTTTTATAACTCAACTCAAAGACTGGTTTTTTTAATTTTTTTCCTTCTTCAAGTCCATATTTTTTCGCCATAGAACCTGCTACTATATTACGTACAATTACTTCTAAAGGAATAATAGTAACGTGCTTACAAATCTGATCTGTTTCATTTACTTTTTTTATGAAGTGAGTTTTTACACCTTGTTTTTCTAAGTATTCGAAGATTAATGAAGTAATTGTATTATTAAATACTCCTTTTCCTTCAAACTCTTCTTTTTTCACACCATTAAAGGCAGTTGCACTATTTTTATAATGTACATATATTTCATCATTGTTTTCACATTCGAACAGTTGTTTAGCTTTTCCTTCATATAAAAGTTTCATTATTTTCTTCCCCCTTTGAAGTAATTCACACCATTTTTGAAAATATCTTGTTTTACTTTTATTGTATTTGTTTTATATAATGTAGCTCCGTATCTTTCGCTGTGTCCCATTTTTCCAAGGATAAGTCCATCTTCACTAACTAATCCTTCAGTAGCTAGAACTGAGCCGTTAGGATTGAAACGACCATTTAATGTAGCATTACCATCGAAGTCACTATATTGGAAAGCAACAAGATGTTTAAATTTGTTAATATTAAGTCCTACCACTTTACCTTCACCATGACTGAACACTACTTCGTGTTGATCTCCAATATTAAAATCTTGTAACCAAGGTGAGTTAGTATTCGCTACACGAGTAAAGGCTGTAGTTGAAATATGTTCGTAACTATCATTTCTATAAAGTGTTAAGTCGTCTTCAGCTAACTCTCTAACTTCTCCATAAGGTAATAATCCTGATTTAAGCAATGCTTGGAATCCATTACATACACCTAAGATTAATTTTTTCTGAGCAAGGTGTTTATGAATCGCATCTTTAACTTTTTCATTTTTTAAGAAGTTTACAATATATTTAGCACTTCCGTCTGGTTCATCCCCACTTGAGAATCCTCCAGGGAACATAATTATATGAGATTCTTCGATAGCTTTTGTGAATTCTTCTATCGATTGTTCAATATCATTTTCACGAGTATTTCTAATAACTACTGTAATAGGTGTAGCTCCAGCTTCTAAGAAGGCTTTTTCACTATCATATTCACAGTTTGTACCAGGGAATACTGGAATAACTACTTTTACATCTTCTACATATTCTGGATAATATTTTTTCTCTTTATATTCTGTATGAAGATTTTCAACATTACCTTTATCTTCATTTTGATATAATGGATAAACTTTATTTAGTGTTTTTGTGTATGCTTCATAAATATCTTTATGCATAAACACTTCGTTATTAATTATAATTCTTTCACTAACTTTTCCTAATTTTTCAAACGGTAGTTCAACCGTTGCTTCTACTACAAGAGACGCTGGATCAAAGTTAAGAATATTTTCTTTTTCAACTTCAAAACCAAGATCATTACCAAGTGACATTTTCACTAATGAAGCAGCAATACTTCCTTCTTCTTGTACATAGGCAGATACTATCTTACCTTCTTTAATATATTTATGAACAAGTTCGTAATTTTCTAAAGTTTTCTTAATATCTGGGTATCCTTTTTCATCTTTTTCTACAGGAACATAGTATAATTTATTGCCAACTTTTTTCAATTCAGGAGTTATTACATCATCTATTTTTACAGGTGTACAAGCAAATGAAATTAATGTTTCAACTACATTTAAGTCGTTGAAAGTACCTGACATACTATCCTTACCACCGATACTTGGTCTACCAATTTCTTTTTGAGCGTAAATACTTCCTAATAAACTTTGAGTAACTTTACCCCATTTAGTACTATCAGTTCCTAATTTTTCGAAGTATTCTTGGAATGAGAAGTATAAGCTATCTTTATTTCCACCTACCGCGTATACTTTTGCTACTGATTCTAACACCGCATAAATAGACGATAGGAATGGTGAGTAGTAAGAAATTTTTGGAATAAATCCATAAGTTAAGATTGTCGCAGTATCACTTGTTGTATGTAATGTCGGTAAAGCTTGAACACTCGCTTGAACTGGTGTAAGTTTATGTTTACCTGAAAAAGGCATAAGTACTGTAGTAACACCAATTGAAGAGTCAAATTTTTGAGCAAGGCCTTTTTGACAAGTTACATTTAACTCTCCTAATTCTCCAAGAATATTTTCACGAGTTACTTCTTTATTTAAGAATGGATTAGCTGCAGTATTATCTTTCATCGTAACTGATGATCTTTGTCGAACACCACTTGTTTCTAAGAAATCAGCACTCATATCAACAACTTTCTCATCGTTGTAGTACATCTCTAAGCGGCGTCTATTAGTTACCGTAGCAACATGAGCGTACTCAATATTTTCTTTCTCACATTCACGAATAAATATCTCGTAGTCTTTTTTATCAATAGCTACTGCCATACGTTCTTGAGATTCACTTGTAGCTAATTCTGTCGCATTTAAACCTTGGTATTTAGTAAGAACTTTTTCTAAATGAATTTCTATACCGTCAGAAAGTTCACCAATAGCTACACACACACCACCAGCACCGAAGTCATTACATTTTTTAATAAGTCTTGTAACCTCAGGTTTTCTAAATAAACGCTGTAACTTACGTTCTTCAGGCGCATTACCTTTTTGGACTTGGCTAGACATTGTATTTAATGAATCGTTCGTATGTTCTACACTCGAACCACTCGCACCTTGAATACCATCACGACCAGTTCTACCACCTATCATTACAACAAAATCACCATCTACAAGAGTTTCACGTTTATAATCTCCGTCTTTAACAGCTCCGACTACAGCACCAACCTCCATATGTTTAGCTACATAACTATCATCATATAATTCACGAACAAAAGTAGTCGCAAGTCCAATTTGGTTACCGTATGATGAGTTACCATGTGCAGTTCCTTTAGCTATATCTACTTGAGGAAGTTTGTGTTTTAAAGTATCTTCACGTTTTTGAAGTACATTACCGCTTCCTGAAATACGCATAGCTTGATATACGTAACTGCGTCCTGATAGCGGATCTCTAATAGCTCCCCCTATACAAGTACTTGCTCCCCCGAATGGTTCGATTTCACTTGGGTGGTTATGAGTTTCATTTTTAAATTGAATTAACCAACGTTCTTTCTCACCATTACTTTCTATAGTAGTGAAGAATGAACAAGCGTTAATCTCTTCACTTACCTCAATGTTTTCATCTTTTAATACTTTTACATGATATTTACCGATGATACTAGCCATATCCATAAGAGTAATAGGTTTATCATTACGATCAAGTTCACTACGGACGTTTAAGTAATAATCAAATGCATCTTGCATCTCTTTTTGGAAAAGTTCTGACTCTATTTTAACTTCATCCAAAACAGTTTCAAATGTAGTGTGTCGGCAGTGATCACTCCAGTAACAGTCTAATACGTATATTTCAGTTTCAGTTGGTACACGACCTTCTTTTTTGAAGTAATCTTGGATAAATACTAAGTCTTCAATATTCATTGCTAGAGAAAATTCTTTTTTAAGACCAAGTAACGCATCTTTATCAAACTCTAAAAATCCAGCTAAATCTTTTAGTGGTTTTGGAGTAGAATCTAATGTAAAGTCAAGAATTGACAAATCTTTTTTACGAGCTTCTATAGGATTCACTAAATAACTTTCAACAAGTTCTAATTGTTCATCTGTTAATTTCTTATTAAAAAGAACTAGCTTACCACTTCGTACAGTTGCTTTACTTTTCGAGTTAAGCAATCTTATGCTTTCTTTTGCGCTGTCAGCTCTTTGATCGTATTGAGCAGGTAGGACTTCATAAGCAAAGTACTTCCCATCGTTAAGCTCAATATCTTCAAACACTTCATCAACAACAATCTCAGAAAACACAGAAGTTTTAGCTAGTTCATAAGTTTCTTCATCAATATTAAAGACATCATAAATTACATACAACTCAACAGAGTCAAGACCTAGATTAAACTCTAAGTTCAAGTTATCTCGTAATTGTAATTCTTCCTTATTATATCCATTGCGTTTTTTTACAAAAATTCGTTTATTAGTCATGTTCTCCTCCTAAAATTACATCACCGTAAAAATTAATATGTCCTATTTTTCTATCTTGGCGTGGTTCTTTTTCATATAAGTGTAAGTACCCACCTTTGTTTTTATATACATCTATAAAATACTCTAAATCTTGACCTAGAATATTATAAAGCGTAGTTTCTTTATTCTCTATCTTTCCAACTTTCAAGCCGCATATTGCCTCAATATGAGCTCTAAATTGACTCTTAGTAGCACTTTGCATCGTTATATGACCAGAATTGTGAACTCGTGGTGCTATTTCATTAAAAATCACCTTACCTTCACTTATAAAGAACTCAACAGTAAGTACACCGTAGTATTCAAAATTATCAAGAATTCGTTTCGTGTACTCGATTGCGAGTGCCTCTTGTTCACTAGTTGCTGTAGTAGGAACTTTCGAACGATATAAAATATTATTTCTATGTTCATTTTCTACTACTGCGACGATATTTACCTCATCTTTATCTTTAACCGCAACTACCGATATTTCTTTATCAAGTTTAATGAACTCTTCTAATAAAGTATGTGATTCTACTTCTTCACTAGAATTTATCTTTTTCTGACCTTTTCCATCATAACCAAAACGCACAGTTTTCATTAAATATGGCTTTGTTATTTCTACATCTGTATCTTCTTCTACATACATATAGTCTACTGTTGGAATATCTAGTTTTCTAGCAAATTCTTTTTCATAATATCTGTGCTGAGTAGTTCTTAGCACTTCTGCACTTTGGACAATATTATACTTTTTCTCTAGCTTTTCTAAAGAAGCGGCATCGATATTCTCAAATTCAAAAGTAATGACATCACTAACCGAACATAACTTTTCAACACTTGCGAAATCATTGAACTCCGCTTGAATAAACACATCACTAAAAATTTTGGCGCAACAGCTGTCACTAGGATCTAAAACAGCAATTTTATAGCCCATCTCCTTAGCACTCATAGCAAGCATTCTTCCTAGTTGACCACCACCGATTATTCCAATAGTTTTTCCTGGTAAAATTGTCTTTATCATAGTTTCATCTCTTCCAATACTATTCTTTCTTGTTCTTTCTTGAATTGTTCGTATTTATTAGCATACTTTTCATTAGTAATTCCTAGTATTGATAAGGCACTAATGGCAGCATTTTTTGCACCTGCTACACCGATTGCCATAGTTAAGACCGGTACACCTGCAGGCATCTGAACTATCGAATACAATGAATCGACTCCACTAAGAACACTTGATTTAATCGGAACACCAATGACTGGTAATGTCGTCATAGAAGCAACCATACCCGGAAGATGTGCCGCCCCTCCAGCTGCAGCTATAATTAAAGAATAGCCATTACTTCTTGCATTCTTTGAAAATTCAACTAATAAATCTGGTGTCCTATGTGCACTTACTACTTTTTTATCAAAAGGAATTTCAAATTCTTTTAACAACTTACATGTTTCTTCCATCGTTGTATAATCCGATTTCGAACCCATAATCACCGCAACTTTCATACTTTAAGCTCCTTTTTTATTTTAAATGTACGTTTTTTAACAATTTATTTATATGAAATATTTTTATCGTACGTCTACCTTTCAAATTATACTACTTGTTTAGATATTTATCAAGTATAAACTCTATATAAATCGAATGTTTTTTAATTTTAATCTGAATTATTAAATATTTCATGAACTTTTCCTTTTAATTTTTATTCCAAATAATGATTTACATAATTAAATACAGACATTTAATTTTTAAGCACTCTAGAGCCTTGATATATTTTTATTTTTACAAAATACTCTCCGAAGTTAGACGAAAAAACCTATTTTTGTTAAAATCATTTTAGAAACTGCTAAGCAAAATAAGAATAGTTTGAGATAAAATAAATAAGATGAATAGTCTTGTACAAAAAGATTTACATATGTTAAAACATATGTTAAAATATATATTGTTAGGAGGTAAACTCAT
>CAURVX010000033.1:0-19746 GCA_963528605.1 uncultured Gemella sp. | reverse complement strand
TATGAATGTAAATTTCCTTTCTTGATTTTTTGCTCATACTTAAATTATAGAGGAAGTTTACATTCTTTTCTATTTTTTTATAAATTCAAATACGGCTGATATTTATTATCAACCGTATTTATTATAGACCCAAAAAATTTACACTAGGAATATAGGCATATTTTGCCACTTAGATTCCTAGTGTAATTTTAATTTTTAGTTTTTAACTTCTGCGATACTAATTTTTTCATGAAGAGTAGTTTGATCTATTTTTATATTTTGATATTCGTCATTTACTGGTAATTTTAATGAATAGTTTAAAGGTTTAGAAATTTCTACAAGACCGTTTAATATCTCAAAATCAAAGATATGCCCCCCTGCTTTTAAGTCATTACTAATGTAGTGTAAATGAAATCCACCAACACCTAATCCTTGGGCATAATAAGGAGAGAAAAAACCAACTATTGTACCTTGCGTATTTTCATAATGAAAAATATTTTGATTCTCTAGTACTTCTAGTAGAGGGGGATATGGTTTTTCTTGTTTTTTTGGAGATCTAGTATTTATTTTCTGAAAGTTCCCTGAAATTTTTATAGCATAGAAATAATTTTGATTTAAGTAATCTTGAACTTTTTCTAATAAGTTTTCAAACGTAAAATTATCAAATTTTTGGTATTCTTTCTCGAATGTAGTAATTGTAGCGAATGGTGTACTTTCTTTAATTGATTGAAGATATGAATTACCGAAATAATCTGTTTTATAAATTTTACTATCTAAAATTACCATTTCACCATCAATACCATCAAATGTACCAATTCCAAAATTACCGTATTTTAGTAGTTCTTTTATAGTTAAGCTTCCACTATAAGCGCCTTCTATAATTCCTGCCATAGTTCCATATTGAAATATCATTTTTATCCTCCTAGTAACTAATAGAATTAAATTCTTCTCTTAATATACCGTATTTTACAGAATCGTAGTATATACTATTGTAATATCTAACTTTTCTAATTCTTGCTTCACAAAGAAGACCTAGTTTTTCTGCAAGTTTCATCATCCTAGTGTTTCCACTCCAAGTAGTTAGACCAATGTGTTGTATTTCAGGAAATCTATTAAAACATATCTCAATCCACTTATATAAAGCAGCATATCCTAGACCTTTCCCCCAGATATTCTGATCATATATTACAATTCCAATTTCCAACCAACGAGTAGCTAAGCTCTCCCAATAATAAGTAACAATGCCAATGGGTTTATCATTTAAAAATATTCCTAAGATACGTTCGCTTAGAAAAAATTCATGATGATTTTTTAGTAAGAATGTTTCTAAATCTATATATTTATATTCGTTAAAGTATGGGGCATTATATTTACTCCACTCAGGATTATCTGATGAGTAAATTATATTGTATAAATCCTTTAAATGTTCTTCTTTAATCTTTTTTAGTGTAATCATATGCATCTCCTTTTCTTTATTATACCATATTAATTGGTTAAAATATTATTGTCATAGTTGAATTCATTAGAATATTAAATTTTATTGTGATATAATGGTTCTTATATAAAAATTAAAGAGGTGAAAAATGGAGAGATTTAGTAGAATAATATCGGATATATTCCTTTGGATAATGAATATAGGATTGTTAATTATAGGGATTTTCTTATCATTTGGATTAATAATGGAAGCAAAAGAAATATATCATGAAGGTGTGAAATTTTTAACTAATCAAGGTAATTATCAATACTTTGTTGAAGGAATATTGGTATTCTTCTTATATTTTGAGTTTGTAGCACTGATTGTGAAATATTTTAAAAATAATTATCATTTTCCACTACGATACTTTATTTATATTGGAATAACAGCGATTATTAGGTTGATTATAGTACAACATGATGATCCTAAGAGTGTTTTAATTTGGGCTGGGGCAATTTTATTACTTGTAATAAGTTTAGCAATAGCTGAAAAATATATAAAAAAAAATTAAGAAAAGACTTCGAACTTATAAAGTTCGAAGTCTTAATTCTATTTTACAGTATATTTACCTGTTTTATAGTCGATGGTAACACCTTTTTGGAAGTTTGGTAAGAATACATTGTATTTAATACTCTTACCATTATCTTCAACCGACATTGCTTCCATAATAACCCCTTGAGCAACTAGGTCATCACCTTTAAAAACAGGTGTTACACGATAACGTACATGTTTTTTAGTTTTCCTAACATAATCTGCAACTTCATTTTCAAAAGGAATCATATTAAGATTCATAAACCTTGTTCCTGTCATAAGGTTTTTATCATTATCATTTTCTCCTGCTAGTTGGAAAGCAATTAAATGTGATCTATCGTAAACATGAGTTCCTCTGTTACTTTGCCACCCACTAGGACGAACATGTGCAATTTCCTCACGTTTATCAGTTGGCATTAAATCAATCCCTATAATACCATTAGCTTGTCCAACACGACCAAGTTTATCTAAAGGACTATAGTTTTCAAATGAAGTAGTAGATAAATCTTCCTTAGCGAAGTAAGGATTATTATTGTTTAATACTTTATATTTATTATTATCTGTTGCTTCGCTTTCTTTAGGAGCTGTAAGAGAGTTTATCACATCATCAGGGATTTTTGATACGCTTGTAAATGTTGTGGCAGTATTTGAATTTTTGTTTGATGATTTATTCGTGTAATAAGTAATAGCAAACGATGCTAAAATTATTATTACAATTGAAATAATTGAAAATAGTGACAATTGTTGTTTTTTTCTTTTTGCCATAGGGCCTCCTTATGTTTATAATAATTCAAACGACTAAGAGGAAGAGTAGAGCTCTTCCTCTATAGAATATTTATTTTTTGAAATAATTAATTCCCATTGCATCTTTTACTTCATCTAAAGTAGCAGCTGCAACTTTCTCAGCTTTTTCACTTCCAGCTTTAAGCATTCTATATACTTCAGCTTTATCTTTTGCGAATTCTTCACGACGCTCTCTAATAGGGCGTAAGTAGTCTTGCATTACATCATTTAAACGATGTTTTAGTTTCATGTCACCAAGTCCACCACGAGAGTAGTGTTCTTTAAGTTCAGCAACTTCATCAGCTCGAGTATCGAAAATGTCTAAGTATTTAAATACTACATTTCCTTCAACCTGTCCTGGATCTTCAATCTTAATATGATTTGGATCAGTGTACATTTTCATGATTTTAGCTTTAATGTTTTCTTCACTATCACCTAAGTAAATACCATTATTTAAACTCTTACTCATTTTTCCTTGTCCATCAATACCTACAAGACGAGCATGATTTTTTGGTGGAAGTACAATCTCAGGTAATACTAGAACTTCTTTATTGTATGTTCTATTGAAGTCACGAACGATTTCACGAGTTTGTTCAAGCATTGGTTTTTGATCTTCACCAACAGGAACGTGTGTTGCTTTAAAGGCAGTAATATCCGCAGCCTGGCTTACAGGATAAGTAAAGAATCCTGCAGGAATACTTTCACCAAATTTTTTGTCATTAATTTCCTGTTTAACAGTAGGGTTACGGTGTAATCTAGAAACCGATACCAAATTCATGTAGTACATGTATAATTCTGCAAGTTGTGGAATTTGTGATTGAATAAAAATAGTAGTTTTTTTAGGATCAATTCCAACCGCAAGATAATCAAGTGCTACTTCTGTAATATTTTCGATAACTTTTCCTGGGTTATCGGCATTATCAGTAAGTGCTTGTTGATCGGCAATCATAATAAATACTTCAGTATCATCTTCATTTTGTAGAGCTATACGATTTTTTAAAGAACCAACATAGTGTCCTAAGTGAAGTTTACCAGTAGGTCTATCTCCAGTTAAAATAATTTTTGTCATAAAAGGGTAACTCCTTTAAAATAATTTTAATAATTCCTTATAATTATACCATAATCTGGCTGAAGTTTGTTTGAAATAACATAAAAAAATATTAATTTTGATAAAAATTTAGTGTTTTAATTAGAAAAAAATGGTATAATAAGGAGTAAAGAAATAGTTAATTATTAAGGAGATTAATATGATATATATAGAATCAAAAAGTAATGATCCACGCTACAATACTGCATTAGAGCTTTATGCTTTTAATGAGCTAGCAGAAAAAGATGATGTGTTTATGCTATGGATAAATTCACCATGTATCGTTGTTGGTAAAAACCAAAACACAATGGAAGAAGTAAACCAAAAATTCTGTGATGACAAAGACATCAAAATCGTTCGTCGTGTAAGTGGTGGTGGTGCAGTCTACCACGATTTTAACAATTTAAACTACACAATTATTTCAAATGGTAGAAGTGGTGAAGAATTTGACTTCAAGTCATTCTCACAACCTGTGCTTGATGCGTTAGACTCTTTAGGAGTTAAAGCGGAATTTACAGGACGTAATGACTTAGAAATCGATGGGCAAAAATTCTGTGGTAATGCACAATACGTACGTAATGGGCGTATTATGCACCACGGTTGTTTAATGTTTGATGTTGATACATCAGTTTTAGCAGATGCTTTAAAAGTATCTAAAGATAAGATAGAGTCAAAAGGTATCAAATCAGTACGCTCTCGTGTAACAAACATTAAAGATCATCTTCCGAACCAAGATATGACAGTTCAAGATTTCGTGGCAGCTCTTAAAAAATATATGAGTGAAAAATACGAAATGACTGATTTTGTTGCAACTGAAGAGGAGGAAGCTGCAATCTTAGCTATTCAAGAAGAAAAAAATAACTCATGGGATTGGGTATATGGTAAAAACCCTGACTTCAATATTAAACGTAATAGAAGACTTAAAACTGGTAAAATCGAAGCTAACATCATGGTAGAACAAGGAGTTATTACTAATATTAAATTCTACGGAGACTTCTTCGGAGTAATGGATGTTGAAGATATTGCTAAAAAATTAGTGGGTGTAAAATACCAAAAAGAAGATATCCAAAAAACTTTAGAACAAATTGATATTAACTCTTACTTCTTAGGAGCAACATTAGAAGAAGTAGTAGATATTTTAGTAGACTAATAAATAACGCTGGAGGAATGTAATATGATTATTGCAACAACCAATTATGTTCCAGGAATGGAAGTAGTAGAATATAAAGGTCTTGCTACTGGTGAAGTAGTAGCTGGAATTAATTTTCTTAAAGATTTAGGAGCAGGGCTTCGAAACTTTTTTGGTGGAAGAAGCCAAGGGTATGAAGATGAAATTATTCAAGCAAGAGCTGAAGCTTTAAAGGAATTAGAAGCACGTGCAGAAGCAATGGGAGCCAATGCGGTTATCGGAGTTAGAATAGACTTCGACGGACTAGGAAGCAACGGTAATAATATGCTTTTGGTAACAGTTACAGGAACGGCTGTAGTAGTAAGATAAACTTATATAAATTTTAAAATTAAATTAATAGCAATATTTGTTGATATATTGTATAATGTTAAACAGTGATTAAAATTTCAATAGAGAGGAATAATATTAATGAAAAAAGTATTTAACTTTAAAAAGCTGTTCTCTATTTTACTTTTAGCAATTGCTTTAGTAACATCTGCTGTGTTTGTAGCAGGATGTAGTGATGATAAAGGAACAAGTTCTAGTTCATCAAAAGCAACTTATACAGTAAGTAAAGAAGAGAAAGATTATTTATCAAAACGTTTTTCAGAATTATCTAAGACGAATAATGAAACTGTAGCTTATGTTTATGCTCCAGGTACTCAATTAGATGAACCAGTAGTTCAAACTAATGACAACGAAACATACTTAGATAAAACTTTTGATGGTGGACACGTTCCTTACCTTGGTACTGTATTCATGGATATGGATAACAAAAAAGACTTCCATGACAGATTAACTTGGTTATTCGGTCACGCTCGTGGAAGTAAAGTTGGGGATCACCGTATGTTCAACGATGTTAACTATTATGATAAACAAGAATACATGGATAAACACAAATTTGTAGTTATTGAAACTCCTGAGAGAAAATACTACTACGAGGCAGCATTCTTAACAATCGTGCCAGAAACAACTTCATTCTATCGTTTAGATTTTGAAAATGATGAAGATTTCTTAAGCCAATTAACAAATGTTAAGAAAGATGCAGCAACTAAAAACGATAGCGTTCAACTTAAAGGAAATGATAAATACTTAGTATTATCTACTTGCCGTGAGGAAGACGAAACAATTCGTTCTAACCTGTACCTACGTCAAATTCCAGATAACGAAATGAACGACTTCTTAGCTAAACATAAAGATGAATTAAAATATGTAGCTACAAGATAATAAATAACGAAAAGCAATCTAATGATTAAGTTCACTAGATTGCTTTTTAGTTTATCTAAATAATATTTTGTTTAGGCATCATTCTAAATTCTCTAATTAAGAAGAATAATGAAACTGAAGCTGCACAAAGGTCAGTCACTGGAGTGGCATAGATTATTCCCTCGATACCAAAGAAATGTGAAAGAATAAATAACATTGGTATTAGTACGATAAGTTGCTTAGTTAGAGCAATAGTAACTCCAATTTTTGGTTTCCCTATTGCAGAGAAGAAAGTAGAACTTGAGATTTGAACACCATTTATAAATGTGAATAATAAGAAAAATCTCATGTACTTAACTGCAAATTCAAAGTAAAGTTCATTACCATTACCAAATAGACTAACAATTTGTTTAGGGAAAATCTCAAAAATTAAGAAGAATGTTATTGAGATAATCATTGCATACTTCATGGTATATCTCATTGTAGTACGAACTCTTTCGTATTTTTTAGCTCCGTAATTATATCCGAAAATTGGTTGTGCTCCTTGAATTAATCCAATAATAATAGCTATAAATATTATATTAATTTTGGCTACAATTCCGGCTACGGCTATAGGAATATCATTTCCGTATACAGAATTTGTACCGTGAATATTTAACAAGTTATTTGTTACTATTTGAGCTATCATATTAGAACTTTGGAAAACAAATGAGGGCATTCCGAACCCTGCAGCAACTTTTAATAAAGGCACCTTAGGGATGAAGTCTTGCTTAGTAAATTTAACACTTTTGAATTTTGGAAAATATAAAACAAGAATCAATGCAGATAAGAATTGGCTTATAACTGTAGCCCAAGCCGATCCAGCAATTCCCCAACCAAATCCAAAGATGAAGATTGGATTAAGAATAGTATTAAGTACTGCACCAAAAATAATGGCAAACATTGAATATTTTGGACTATTATCCGAACGAACAATAGGATTAGTACTAATAGAAATTAATAAGAATGGAATTCCTAAAGATGTAATACTGGCAAAGGTCATTGCATATTCTAAAATTTCGTCTGTAGATCCAAATGCAAACATAAGAGGTTTTAAGAATATATGAACTAAAATTGTGATAATAATACCAATTATAAATAATGAAGATACTGCAGTACCAACTACAGATTTTGCTTTTTCAGGATTTCCACGACCTAACTCAAGATTAAAGTTAGAGGCAGCACCAATTCCTATCATTAAACCTATAGCTAAGCAAATAGTTGTAAGAGGAAAGGCGACATTTGTTGCAGCATTACCTAAGTAACCAACACCTTGACCGATAAAAATCTGGTCAATTACACTATACATCGCATTAATAATATTAGCTGTAATAGCTGGCCAAGCAAATGATGTAAGTAATTTTTTTATAGGTTTTGTACCCAGCGGATTTTCTATATAATTTTGTGTTTTTTCCATATGATTTCCTCCTTAAGTTATTTTATTCAATAGTATAAAGAAAGTAGAAATTTCTTCTTCAGTTAAGTTCTTTAATGCTTCTTTTTCCCCATTTAGCAATAAATGAGAGTAGTTCGAAACTATATTTCTACCTATATCTGTTAAATGTATAGTGAAAGAACGTCTATCTTTCACTCCACGTTTTCTAATAACAAAATTTTGCTTTTCAAGTGCATCGATATTACGTCCAACAATATTTCTATCTTTTCTATGTATTTCAGCAAGTTGAGCTTGGGTAACTCCCTCATTTTCTGAAACATAAATGAGAGTAACGAAATGACCATGTGTAATACCTATCTCAGCAAGAGGTTGTTTAGTATAACTTCTCATGTTCTCTAATAGTGTAATGAGCTTATACCCCAACGCATCTTTTAACATAATTTCACCACCTAAAAATAATATAGCTAATATATTATATACCTAGTATACTATTTTGTCAATATAAAAGAGAAAACACTGAAAATAATATGTTTCATGCATTATTTTCAGTATTTTCTTATTATATTGAAAATTAAATTTATTTTGAATCGATATAGAAATATAATTAATGTTCTAAACCGCCTGTTATTTTTGTATCTTCTTTATCAAAGTAATTTACAGTAGTTTTTATTATTAATTCTAAAGCAACGATAATATCTTCTTTTTTCATATAAGGCATATTAGGCTTGTCTAAAACCTGTTCTTCAATATACGGGATATGAATAAATCCAGCTTTAATATTTGGATATTTTGTTGAAGTTAGGTATAAAGATTCATACATAATATGATTGCAAACAAAAGTACCAGCAGTATTAGAAATAGCAGAAGGGATATTATTTTTATTCAATTCATCAACAATAGCCTTTATTGGTAGTGTAGAAAAATATGCATTTTCACCATCTTTTCTTATGGTTTCATCAATAGGGCTATTTCCAATATTATCTGGGATTCTAGCATCATCAATATTAATAGCGATACGTTCTGGTGTAATCTTACTTCTTCCACCAGCTTGACCAACACAAATAACGATGTTAGGAGAAAATGAGTCTATATTTTCTTCTAAAACACGTGAGCTATCTTTAAAGACTGTAGGCAGGGTAATTTTTTTTATTTCTATATTATCAATCTTGTCTGGTAAGCTATTTACACATAAACTAGATGGATTAATACGCTCACCACCAAACTTATCAAAACCAGTTATTAGTACTCTCATAGTACACCTCGTAATTTTTAAAAAATATATTGTAATAATTAACTTAATAATATTCTAAAGTAATTATAATATCTCAATTAAATAAATTTTAAATTATATTAATTATAAAACAGTTTATAAAATTTGAAAATAGTATTTTATAATTTTATAAGATAAATTCTAATTAGTAGTAAAATAAGAGCTAGAAAATCAAAAATTTACTAGTTCTAATTTTCAGATTTTTGAAGATTGAATTTACATTATTCTGAAAAAGTGTTATAATATGTTTACTATCTAAGATGTATTTTGCAAAAAGATAAGTTTTACTTTATTGCTGAGCAATAAAACAAGGTTATCTGAAGTAATTTGAAATAAATAGGGAGGGGAAGATTATGTATCGTACAAAAAAATATTATGATAATAAGTTGTATATTGTTCAATTTATTACCATAGTTTTTATTTTACTAAGAACTATAGTAAATTTAACATCAATTTTTATTATTCAAGTTATCTTGGATAGTTTGATATCTAAAGATTTTGAGAGAGTTTATCATTTTGTTAAATATTTGATAGTAGTATTAGTATTTTATTTTTTATTATTATTTCTTTCTCAATATTTCTTAAGAAAACTTTTCTTTCTTGGGAATTTTTCTGTTTTAGAGCATTTTTATGATAAGTTTTTAAAAAGTGAATATAGTGATTTTAAAGAAGAAAAAAGTGGTGAAATATTATCTAAGTTAACGTCAGACAGTATAAAGATATCAGATTGGTATTCTCAAGGTAAAGTTATTTTAGTAACGCAGTCTTTTATTTTGTTTTCTATATTGATGTTTATGTGTAGGTATAATGTTTCGATAACACTTATATTATTTTCTGTAATACTTGTATGTTTTTTTATTATAAAACAAATAAGTAAGAAGCTTTCGAATTGTATGAAGAGTGAACAGAAATTATTAGGTGAAACTAATCAATATATACTTCAGTCAATATTAGGTTATTTTGATTTAAAGCAATTAAACAAAGAACAGTACTTTATAGATTATCTTAAAGAAAACATAATAAATAAGAGAATAAAGGTTAATACTGATTTAGCAAAATATTTTTCACTATATGTAGGTATATCCGCTACTGTTGCATTTATACTACCTATTGTTTCTCTATTACTTTCAGTGTATTTTATAATATATAAAGATTTTTCTGTAGGTTCGGCTATTGCAATATTTTCTACAGTTAGAATGTTAGATGAGCCTATAAATTCTATATCAGATAAAATAACTGTTAGGCAGACTGCTCATAAGATAGAAAGTGAGTTGTCTAAGACTTTCAATAATAAAAGCAATGAAGAGAAAGAATTATTAAAAATAAGTAAATTTAACGGTGTAAATGTGAATATATCTAGTTTTTATTTTAAAGATAATCTGATTTTATCTGATTTTAGATTAAACATAACTAAGGGTGATTTTCTAGTTCTAAAAGGAAGAAGTGGAGTAGGAAAGACGACGGTATCTAATCTTATATTAAGAAACTTGCAAGAGGGTGCATATAAGTTAGATGGTGAAGTCTTAATCAATGAAAAAGATATATATAAGAACAATATACAAATTTTAGGAGGGTTTCTAAAAGTAAATCAAGAACCATACATATATGAAGCTACAATAAGAGATAATATTCTCTTAGGTGATTCATACGAGGAAAGACTTGATGAGATAGTTAGATTATTACACCTGCAAGAATTGATCGACAAACTAGGATATGATTATTTATTGAAAGAAAACGGAAAAAACTTAAGTGGCGGAGAAAAGCAAAGACTAGAGTTGGCTAGAATATTAATAAGGAGACCTGAGTTTATTATTTTGGATGAACCAACAAGTGCTATGAATACCAACTTGAGTGAATTAATAGTAGAAAACATTTTTAACTACTTAAAAGAACACAATATTACAAGTTTGATAATAACTCATAGTAAGGAATTTGATAAATTTGCTACAGATATTATAGAAATTAAATAAGAGTAAGAGTAACATTATAAATATTACCGCAGATAAGTAATACTTATACATGGAGTTAGATACTAGTGACTTAGGATTTTGATTTTATAAAAATTAATTTTCCTAAGTCTTTCTTTGTTGTTTTATATAAGATATATTTTGAAGGTGCTGAATCAAAAGTTTCAAATTTTAGAAAGTTTATATGAGAATCTTAGATATAGTACTTTATTGATATCTAATTGCGCTTTATAAAAACTTTTTAGGTATTTGATAAACTGTGTTATTGTTACTCAATAAAATCGATTCTCAAAAATAAAGATTTTTGAGGAGCTCTTTATAAGATAAATTGTAATTCATTTTTAAAAGTGATATTATTAAAACATAAGGGGTGAGGATTATGTCTAGAGAAGAAAAATTAAGAACTATTATTAGCATGATAGATAATTCAGAGTATAGTACTACTAAGAAAACTACTAATAATAAATGTATGATGAGAACATTTAAAGAAGCTAATGACACTTGGCTAGCTGAAGCTTATTCTAAGAAAAAATATTCTGATTATAAACCATTTCAATTCGTTGATGGAGAGGGAGTAAGGTGTTCAATATATTTAAGTGGTTGTTTATTCGCTTGTAAAGAATGTTTTAATGAAAGTATTCAAAACTTTAATGCAGGTCATTTATACACGAAAGAAATAGAAGATCAAATAATCCAGGATTTAAGTAATTCTTATGTGCAAGGACTAACGATTTTGGGAGGAGAGCCGTTTCTTAATACGCAGGTAGCTAAAAGTTTAGCAAAAAGAGTAAGAGATGAGTTCGGTTCAACAAAAGATATCTGGGTCTATAGTGGTTATACATATGAACAGCTCCTAAATGGTAGTGAGGATAAAAAGGAATTATTGAGCCTGTGTGATGTCTTGGTAGATGGCCCGTTTATGATTTTTCTAAAAGATTTAAGCCTTAGATTTAGAGGAAGTAGTAATCAAAGAATTATAGATATAAAACATTCTAGTAAAGATAATGTAGTTCTGTATATGGATTAAGTTTGAATATAATGAAACTACTTTAACTAGTAGGTATTTCATGATATAATAGTTAGGTTAAGAATTAGGGATAAATGATATCTCTAATTATTTTTGTTAATTAGTTTATAGAGAGGAGATTAAAAGTTGAAAAATATTATAGAGATTTTTCAAAAGGATATAAAAGAAGTATTTAGAAAAACTAATACGTGGATAATTATAGTAGGATTAATATTTTTACCATCGATGTATGCGTGGCCGAATATACTATCGTCATGGGATCCGTATGGACACACTAATAATATAAAGGTTGCTGTAACATCAGAAGACGAAGGAGCTACTGTAGATGGCAAAGATTTAAACCTAGGTAATAGTTTAGTCGAAGGATTGAAAAACAATAAAAATCTTGATTGGCAATTTGTCTCTAGTAAACAAGAAGCTGAGGATGGAGTAAGAATAGGTGACTATTATGCGAGTATCGTCGTACCGAAAAATTTCAGTCAAGATATGACCTCGGTTAGTAGAACAGAACCTCAAAGGGCGACTATCGAGTACACGGTAAATGAAAAAATAAATGCTATTAGTCCTAAAATTACTAATAGCGGAGCTTCAGCAATAGCAAATAATATTAGTAAAAACTTTGTAGAAACAGCTAATGGTATAATTTTTGAAAAACTGCATGAAGCAGGGATAAAATTTGAAGAGAATCTTCCATCAATTGAAAAAGCAAAAGAGGAAATCTTTAAATTAAATGATAACTTTTCTACATATGAAAGTACTCTAAGTGAATTAATTGGAAAAGTGGAATATGGGTATAATATTTTAAACAATGTTCAAAATACACTTCCAGAAATAGATAGGGTAGCCACAAATAGTATTATGATTGCTGATAGGGCTGGAATTACTATTAATAATATTCAAGGATTCAATGAAAGATTATTGCCGATTATTAATAATCATCTTAATGTTGTAGAGGAAGTATCTAAAGAAGCTAATGTTATAGCAAAAGAGTTGCAACAGAAACCGGATAAAACAGAAGAAATAAAGGCAAGACAGAAAGCTTTAGATAGCAGATTACAAGCTAGTTTAGAAAGATTACAATTAGTAAAGAATATTTTTGAGTATTTTAATAAATTATCGAGTGAGAGATTATTCAATAATCAACTTGAAAGAGTAACTACTCTATCTAATGATATTACGACTATAAAAGAAGTAAATAATAATATCTACAATAAGATGGATCATTATGATGAAATAGCGGATACTGTAAAAGAGGAGTTTGTAAATAAAACAGCTAGAGTTAATGAAGTTTCTTCAAATATGAATTCAAAATTAAACGTTGAAGTTGCACCATTAATATCTCAAGTTCTTAGTAAGGCAGAGGTTAATATTGATAAAGTAAGTGGTATAATTGCTGGGGCACAAGGAGAACTACCTGCAGTAGAAAGAAAATTATCAGAAACTGAGGTAAAAATTAGTAATGCATATGGAAAACTATTAGCGTTGCAAGCCCAAATGCCATCTGCAAAGAGTAAAATTCAAAAGCTAACAGATGAAATTAAAAAAGCTGACAGTGGAATAGATAAAAATCAACTATTTAGTTTATTGAAGGTAGACTATAAACAACAGGCAGAGTTTTTTGCAAATCCTGTTAAACTCCAAGAGAATAAACTTTATCATATAGAAAACTATGGTTCAGCAATGACTCCATTCTATACAGTTCTTTCTATCTGGGTTGGTTCATTACTGATGTCTTCATTATTAACTACTAAGGTGGAGGATGAGGAAAACAAATATAAACCATATCAAAAGTATTTTGGTAGAGGACTATTATTTGTAATTATATCGTTATTCCAAACATTAATAATTACACTAGGGGATATGTATGTACTTGGAACACAGGCAACCTCGCCGTACAGGTTTGTATTGTACGCATTACTTATTTCGCTTCTATTTTCTTCGATTATCTATACAATAGTGTGTATTTTAGGAAACGTAGGGAAAGCAGTTTGTATAGTGTTATTAGTGTTACAATTAGGAAGTTCAGGAGGAACATTCCCAATTCAAATGACATCAGAATTTTTCCAAGCGTTATATCCCAAAGTACCATTTACATATTCTATAGGCTTACTACGTGAAGCGGTAGGTGGTGTATATATTCCAGCTGTAGAACGTGATATTAAGATATTATTTATCTATCTAATTGTCGTTTTAGCAGGAGGTGCTATTTTAGTAAGCTTGAAGGCACGTTCGAAAAAATTAAGTAGAGAAAGAGAACGTTCTAAGTTATTTTTATAGAATATAATTTTCAATAGAGATTAAGTAGTTACAAATTTTGTAGTATTACTTAATCTCTATTTTTTGTATATTTAACTTCATAATTTAGTTTTTTTATAAGATGTAGTAAGGAGAATAAAAAGTGAAAGAGTGTTTAGTTGACCAGATTATGAATATGGTAGTCTTGGTGGTTGTTTAGGAATCAACTGTGGACACTATCTGATACCATTTATAGTTGGTGTAAATTACAAGACATAATTATCTGGATTTTTGGAGAATTCAACAGTTATTTGGAAACTACCTAAGAAAACTTTTGAAGAGGAAACTAAAAAGCTGTATAATAAAGGTATGAATGAGAATGATGTAATTCACGGAGCAAGGAATGAGTTGCGCTGAAGCACACGATCAAACTGATAAAATATATAATTATCTTGAAGAGTTAGAAAAATGGCAATGAAAGAGAGGTAATTTAGATGTATTTGAAGTTGAGAAAAATAGAAAACACTGTTAATATTAGATATTATTATTATTATTATCCTAATGATACAAAAATCCCTGGTATAGTTGAATTAAAAGAAAACGGTGATGTTTCTATAATCAAACTTTCTAAATATGATATTGAAAATGATAATTTATATTTAGCTAATAAAGCAAAAGCAGAATTAAGAAAGATGTGGGAATCAAATAACTTTCCAGAAGAACATTTTCTGGCTTGGGGATAGATATAATAAATAGTAGGTTGATTATAAAATGCTTAGTAGATTTTTTTCTTAGTGTAGTTGCAGAATTAAATTATTTTAATGATTATTCGATAAAATTAAAATAAGAGATAAAAAGGTCAAAATGCATATGTCATAGAAAAAAATGATACAATATTACCGAAAAATAGTAATTCTATTATAACTAAAGCATCGATAATTGATAAAAATTAGTATCTATGTTAAATATTGTAAAGGAGAAATAATATGAAATTTAGTGATATTATAATGCAAGACATAGAAAAAACAAGAGGTATCAAATTTGAAAAAGAAATTGACATAGAAAATCTATCGGACAAAGAGTTAAGAGCAACACGTTTTGTGGATGGTTGGTCTAAAGAGGAAGAAGAAAGAATAAAAAAAGAATGGGATAAAAGAGGATTATAATAAAAACGCTCGATATTTAGTTAGGTATTTTTATTGCTGAAGTATACGGAGAAACACCGAGAAAGATTGCTAATGATTTTAGAAAGGTATTAGAAGATAAAATAAAGGAGGTTTTTAAAAATGCTGTTAAAACCTAAAGGATATAAGTATTGGGTAACCGGTGGAGATGAATTAAAAATAAAAGAAGATGCTCCAGAATGGGCAAAAGAAGAATTTGAAAAATATTTAAAACTGATGAATCACTCTTCAGGAGAAACAGAAGAAATAGAGGTAAATATGTATTATTAAATACTCAGTAGATTTTACTAGGTGTTTTTATTATGCAAATTTTTCGTCCTAGATATGACATTAAACTGTCTTTTTATTATGCCTTGCACGGAGTTATAGTGTCAATAAATTAAGTAGAGAAAGAGAACGTTCTAAGTTATTTTTATAAGATTCATATTTTAAAAAGTTTAATAAAGTGATTCAAAAGAATTGATTTAATGCAGTAAAAACTTTTGAGTCACTTCTTTTATTTGTTTTCTCGTACTAAATGAAAAAACTTAGTATTTATGATATAATAAAATGATAATACCTTAAAATATAGAGGATAAATTATGGTTAAAACATTAGATAGAACCAAAGACATTTTCTTAGATACAATGCTTTTGGGAAATGAGATATTAACGAAAAAAATAAAAACAACTAATAAGACTAAAATCACTGTAATCTTAGCTGCTTACAGAAATGTAGGAAGACTGGAAAGTATTATTAAGGATTTATATAATCAAAGTTTTCAAGAATTTGAAATAATAGTAGTTGATGATCTTTCTGGATCAGAGATTGAAGAAGCGGTAGTTGCATTAGATAATAATAAAATTAATTACATAAAAAAACAACTAGGTTCTAACTCTTCAGCAAAAAACTGTGCGTTAGATTTTTCTAAGGGAGAATATGTAGTTTTTGTTGAAGAAAGCTCAAAATTAAAATCTAATTATTTGGAATTATTATTTAATGAAGTATCACAGAAAAATCTTGATATAGCAATATTAACAAGAAATGGTTATCCAATTATATTAAATGAGACTATATCATCAGGACAAGATTACCTAATAGAAGAAATTAAGAAATTAAAAAGTGATTTGAATTATAATGTTACTTCATGTATTTTTAAGAAAAAATTCTTAGATGTTTATAATTTAAGATTCCAAGAAAATATGTTAGCTTTAGAAAATTTATATTTTAAATTACGTGTCTTTGATGTTGCAGGTAAAGTAAGTCAAATAGCAAAAGTTGGTTATAAAGATTTAGAAGAAAGTAAATCTGTAAGAAATAATGCAATGATTGAAGCCTCAACGAGAAGAATAATGATTGCATTTAACAAAATCGAAGAGTTTAAACAGGAAAAAAAATATGAGGAAAGTTTTAATTTACTTTGTGGATATTTACTTTTTGATGTACTTAGAATGCATGAAAATATGTCCGAGGAAATAGAGATTTTAGAGCTAATAAAATCAAGAAAAAACTATTTTGATAGTGACACATTCATAAATAAAACGATGATAGCAATGTCTCCGATAATGTTTGCAAATCATCTTAACAGAAAGGATAGGAGATAGTTATGAGGCGAATATTACATAATGTGTTTTCTTATGCGTTCATAGCCTTGTTTACAATAGCTTTAACCTGGGCATATGTAGCACCATTTGTGTATGAAAGAATATTAAATCCGTTGGCACTTCTGTTAGGAGTTCCAGTGGTTTTCATACTGTTTATTTATGCAGTGAAAAAAGTTTTAGCAACAGATGAGGTTGGATTAAAAAAATATAATCGAATTATTATATTAGTATATTTAGTATTTCAGGCGATTATTTTATCTATGGATACACTAAACTTTTCAGATGGTGCAGAGATAGAAAATGAAGCACATTACATGCTAAACTACGGGAAATTTTCTGGTGAAAGATATTTTTTAGTTTATCCGAATAATATTACACCGACAATTATTTTATACTGGATATATCGTATAGCTGCATTTCTACATATATCAGAAGTGTGGACATTACATATATTCTGTTTCTTGGTAACGACGGCGACAATATTTTTAACATATAAGACAGCTGGAAAATTACTTACAAAGCAAAAGCAAACGATAATTTTAGGATTAATGATATTATACATTCCTTTTCAAATGTATAGTTTATTCTATTATTCTGATACATTAATGGTAATTATGGTTTCTTTAATAATATATGTTCTTATACCTTCAGATGGAAGTTTTATCTTTAGAACAAAGCATATTGTAGCAGTAGCTATTCTAGTTGCATTTGCATGGAATTTAAGATCTAATATTATCATTATTTTACCAGCGTTAATAGTGTACTTATTATTTTTTAAATGGTATAAAAATTTAGTTTTATTATTAGTGACCTTTGGAATTGCATTTGTATTCTTTGGAAAAGGATTCGATATGCTGTGGGCACACTATGGATTTTGGAAAGATGATGGCTATAAGTTTCCGATGTTACACTGGGTAATGATGGGGATGAGTATTCAAGGTGGAAGTTATAATTGGCAGGATTTTCAATTTACATATCTTAGTCAAAATAAGATGGCAGATGACCTGGGCTTATTCTTTAATAGATTGACTCATAGACCCATCTTCCTTAATTTACTTATGATAGTTCTTAAAGTAAGAGGTAATTGGAGTGATGGTACCATTAATTATACGAATGGTACACGTGCACTAAGAGATGGAGATGGTTTCTTGTGGCAACTTTTCTATGGAAGTAATAATAGTTTCTTCATATATCTTTCTCAAATGATGTATGTCGTGATTATTTTTGGTATGGTATATTACATCTATAAACGTAGAAAAGAATATATTACTTCATGCTTCTTATTCCAAATTATTATCTTCGGGGTGTTTATGTTCCATTTAATCTGGGAAGCTAAACCAAGATATGTTTATGCATGGATGCCGATAATTTTCATTCTAGGAGCAAAAGGTATAATACTATTTGCTGGAAGATATGAGACGACTATATTTGATAAGTATAAGAAAAAACTTTATATTGCTTTTGGAGTAGTATTTGCTCTTCAGGTAGGAAGTGATAGTTTCTTAAGACCATCTTATTCGATGAACTTGGATTATGATTCACGTGTAATAAATGGTATTAGTATTTATGCAACGGATAATTATTTAAGAGATGGAATAGTTAGAGTAAATAAGGATATAGAGGTAGAACAAACATTTAAAGCTAATCGTAGCTTCAATTATGTTCGAGGATATATTTCTTCATATGATGAGAAAAACAATTCGAAGTATAAAGTAGAAATAATAGACAAAAAAGATAATAAAGTTGTAAGAAAACATGAATTTATTTATCGTGAATTGTATTGGGAAGTACCGCTACAAACATATACTCTTCGTTGGTATTTTGATGATCTTCCAGCAGGAGACTATAGTGTGAAATTCTCACAAATAGAAAGTGACAATAACGGTAGTATAGTTATTTCTAGTGTGCCAAATGAAATGATTGATATGTATGAAGCTGGTAAATTATACATTAACGGTGCTGATCAAAATAAAAAAGATCTTTCGCTACAAATAGGTCATAGATACAAAAAACTTTGGTGGTACTAATGAAATAGAGAAAATAATATCTTTAGTTAAGGTAAGAGGCTCATCTTTGGATGGGCCTTTCTCTATATTTAAGTGTAACGATGGATTTTAATTTAAGTCATAGTATAAGGTTAACATAAAGTTGGAAAAAGTATAATATAAATATGAGGGTAACTCGAGAAAATTGATTTTTCCAAAATTATGATTTTCGAATCACTCTCTTTCTCCAAATAACTAGCATAGTTCTAATTTGCAGACGATTTATTGTCAAAGAAGGTAAAACTATGTTATAATTAGAATACAACATAAAAGGAGCAATAATTATGGTAAATATTTATGATAAAGCAAATGAATTTGAAAGAGCATTAAGAGAATCTGATGAGTATAAAGCATCATTAGCAGCATCTGAAGAATTATACGCAGATGAAGAAGCTAATGCTTTATATACAGAATTTGTATCTAAACAAAAAGATTTAATGGAGTCTGCTCAAGCAGGAAATGAACCTACAGAAGAAGAATTATCAGTATTTGAAGAAATTCAACAAAAATTATTAGAAAATGCTAAATTCTTAGAGTTTGTACAAACTCAACAAAAGTTACAATTTTTAATTGAAGACTTAAATAAAGTAATGTACAAACCTCTAGATGAACTATTCGAAAAATACGGAAACAAATAGAATAAGGTATAACGCGGAGGGGATGACTCGACAAAATCGATTTTTGAGTCGCGCCCTTCGTCTTATTAATTAAAAATCAGGGTCTATAATAAATACGGTTGATAATAAATATCAGCCGTATTTAAATTTATAAA
>CAURVX010000032.1:0-20058 GCA_963528605.1 uncultured Gemella sp. | reverse complement strand
TCCCTCCTCTTCTGACTTATTAAAATAACTTTATTATTTGATTTTGATTATATCATATTTTCTTACTGAAAATAAAGTAATTAAACTAATATTTTTTAACGTTTACATAGATGTAATAAGGTTTTATATTTAAAAAATATAAGAATACTGATATTAAAACTAATAAGATTCTAATCTTCTATATACGAGAATGAATAAATTTTTATATAAATTACTACAATATTTCCTAAAATTATCGTTAAATAATCTAAAAAAAAACATAACAAGTAAAAAATTACTCATTATGTTTAATTATATCTATCATATCTTCTGGTAAATCTGCTCTTACATTCACTACTTCATCTGTGATAGGATGAATAAATTTCAAATTCGTACAATGGAGAGCTTGTCTAGATATGTTGCTTACATCTCCACCATATAATTCATCACCAAGGAGAGGATAACCTTTATATTTCATATGCACTCTTATTTGATGCGTTCTTCCAGTATAAAGCTTTAGTTTAACAACACTGATATCTTTATCTACAATATAATTATCTAGCCAATATTCAGTCTTAGCGAATTCTCCACCTTTCCCTACTTCACGTTCTATAATGCTAGAACTAACTCGTCGGATAGGAGCTTCAATAATTTCGTTATCTTTTACTTTTCCTTTCACCAAGGCAGTATAAAACTTATCTATCTCCAAATTACTAAACAATGCATGAATGTGTCGATGCTTAGCAACTAGTACTAATCCTGACGTATTCTTATCAAGACGTGTTACAATATGAGGAATTGTATTAATACTTTTATTCTTAAAATAATAATTTATTCTCTCAAGAAGTGATTCGTCCTCAAGATTTCTTGACGGTATTGAGGGTAAATTAATCTCTTTGTTTACAATTAAAAAGTAAGGATCCTCATAGATAATTTCAATTTCTTTATCAATAAATCTAACAAATTCACTAAAATTTTCACTCGGTAAAGTAATTTCTACAATATCATTTTTTTTCAAAAGATATCTAACATTCTCTTCTCTACCATTTACTTTTATACTTCCATCACTATCAAACTTTATCCTTGTTAAAGTTTTTCTAGAAATACTATTCTCTAATAAAAACTCCCTTAAAATTTGTTCTTCTCGAATTGTATATTTCAAAACAATATTAGTCATTTTTAATAAACGATCTCTTTACTCTTTGCCAGAAGCTTTCTTCATTATAGCGAATAAAAGAAACCTTCTTATCTTTCGATAAAGTTATTTTTATTTTAGCTACACTATCATAATTATAATGCATGTGATCTACAGTAATACGATGGTTTTGCGGACTCATGGGCTTAATCATAAGCTCATCATCTTGAGATAAGATTAATGGATTCCCAAGTGTTCTATAAACAAGATTATTTAGTGCTGCTATTTCTGTTACCTGATACAATGGTAATTGCGGATGAATTACAGCGCCACCTAAGCTCTTATTATAAGCTGTTGAACCAGTTGGCGTACTTATACATAATCCATCGCCTCTAAAACTCTCGAAGTGAACTCCATTAATATAAACTTTCGCAGCATAAGTTACACCTGTATGATTATTTACAGTCACTTCATTTAAAGAATAATAATCTGAAACTAAATCTCCATTAGAGCAGTATGCTTTAACTCTCAATAACGGATATTCCTCAATTTTTGGCGTCAGCGCTAGCATATCAAAGAATATTTTTTCATAGTTTTGTACTGAATAGTCAGTATAGAAACCTAAATGGCCTGTATGAATTGATAAAAATTTTACCGTATCTAACTTATCCATATATTTATTAAAAGAACGAAGGACAGTCCCATCTCCACCAATCGCAAAAACATAATCTGGATTTTCCTCATCTTCTGTCAAATGCCTAGATAATAAAAATTCTTTTAATTGCAAACCTATTTTTTCTGAAATCTCATCCTGTCTTACTTCGACACTAAATTTTCCTTTTAACATTTTGATCTTCACCCATTATTTTTTCATAGTTTTCTAACCATACATCAGCAAAATCTGGTGCAAGTGCTCCATGATTTTTATCAATCCATTCTTGAAGTTTATTCACATTATATTTCAAGATTTTATCAATTTTTTCGCCGTACTTATAACGTACTTTATTCTGATTGTATTCATCTTCATCTAATAAGAAATATTTCCCGTCAGGATATTTCTTTATATCTAGATCATAATCAATATATTTTACCCCATCTACATCATATGCAAATGGACTACTTAAATTTGAATAATAATGAACTCCATCTTCCCTAAACATACAAATTATATTAAACCAACATTCATTGTGAAAATATACTAAAGCTACTTCTTTAGTAACCCATGTTCTTCCATCATTTTCAGTGACAAGTGTTCTGTTGTTAGCTAAAATCAGAACTTGTTCATCCGCTTCTAGTACAACATTTTTATGCCAAATTCTATGAATAGAGCCATCATGTTTATATGCTATTATTTTAACTACATCGCCCTTTTTAGGTCTTTCTCCTCTGTACATAGTGCCTCCTTTCATACTCTTTTTTAATGTCTTTTTAATTATAACATATTTAATATATTTCATTCTACTCTAATAACAATTTTTTTATAAATTTCTCTATCCATTTTCTATAAATAATATTAAAAAAGCAACTTCAAAATTTTTCTTAAATTCAATTTTGAAATTGCTTTTTGCATTTATATTCTATTCGTAATCGATCACACCAAGAGCAATCTTAGCATATCGTGACATTTTATCTTTTGTCCATGCTGGTTCCCAAACTATATTTACATCTACCTTTTCTATCTCATCAACACCAAGCATTGCTGTCTCTACTTGCTCGATGATAATAGGAGCTAAAGGACAACCCATAGATGTTAATGTCATGTCGACTATAGCGTGCTTATTATCATCACTCATCTTAACATCATATACTAACCCTAGATTCATTATATCAATACCAAGTTCAGGGTCTATTACATTTTCTAATGCTTCTATTACTCTATCTTTTAATGTTTCCATTTCTTACACCTCTTCTTTATTCTTAAAAATCATATTCTACTTCTTTTCCGTATTCTTCTTTTAATATTTTTCCTAATTCAGTAATTTCTGCTATTGCATCTTTATAATGTGAACACATTTTTATTACTTCATTTGATTCAAATTCTCTATGAATTTCCGCTGTATAGTTCTGGATATTATTTTTCGAATCATTTATATCACTAAAAGTAATCTTCGAAAATCCTGATAATAATTCGAAATTAAACACCCCTCCATAAAATACCAATGCGTCTTTATATATTAAAACTCTTAAATTTTTATTTATATATTTTGCATCTCGCACTAAAATATCTACATCATATTCTGTCTCTGGATATTCAATGAATAATTCTTCATATTCCGCTTTAGATTTTCTAATACCTTTTATTATAGATCTAATTAACAATAATGTAGCCAAAACAATAGCAGCAGGAAATCCATAAATACCTAGGTAATATATAGTTCCAGGTACTTTTATATAGACATTTGAAATAAAAGGTTTTTCTTGTAATTTACTTTTATAATTATCTTTTGTCTTATCTAATCCAAGGTCTTTAATTACCTCTAGGATTCTAACTTTAGTCAAAGTACTATGTTCTGCAGCAGCATTGAATTTATCTAACAATTCAGGAGAAATATTAGTTTTTCCTTTGCTTCCTTTTTCTTCTATTACATCGATAATAGAATAAAGATTTTTATCTTTCAGATTTATAATCTTGCCTTCTGGAACATCACTACTTTGGATTAATTTCTTAATATCTTTTTGTGTAGCCTTTAATATTACAAAACCATTTTCGTGTTGAACCATATAAAATTTTTCATCGTCAGCTAATTTTTCATCTACTATATCAAGTTTTTCGAGAGCTTCTAATTTAATATAAGTAATTCCAGAATAATTCCCCGTGAATTGATCACCTTCATTATATAACGTTTCAGCAGACTTTGTATAGCTATTATATGAAGCTCTAGTAGCGATCAAACTAACAAAAAACAAGTTTATAGCAATGAATATTTTTAACCTTGTTCCTCTTAAATAACTCTTCTTCATAACTTCACTTCCTTTTTTTATTTAGACTTTTTTACACACTAAAATATTTATAACATATTCTGTCTTTATATATTCAATGATAAGTTTTTCATATTAACCTCTAGATTTTCTAACATCTTTTATTATAGAAGTTATCAAAAATAATGTACCTAGAACAAAAATCGTAGTAAATACATAAGTGCCTATGTAATATAAATAACCAGGTACTGTTAGATATACGTTAGAAACAAAAGGTTTTTCTTGTAATTTTTTATAGTAAGCTTCTGTTTTATTTGAGCCCTCTTCTTTTAATACATCTGAAACTCTGTTATTAATCAAAGAACTATGTTTTGCTGCATCATTGAATTTATCTAATAATTCAAAAGAAATGTGAACTCTTCCTCTGCTACTTCCTTTTTCTCTTTTTACATCAACACGAGAATAAATATTCTTATCTTTTAGATTTATTATTTTCCTCTCTGGTACATCACTACTGTGAATTAGTTTCTTAATATCATCTTGTGTAGCTTTTAATATTACAAAACCATTTTCGTGTTCAACCATATAAAATTTTTCATCTTCGTCTAGTTCTTTATCAACTATATCTAGTTCCTCAAGAGCTTCCAATTTAACATATGTAATTCCTATACTTTCACCTTCAAATTGATCACCTTTTTCATATGACCTTTCAGAAGATTGTATGGTGTCATTATATGTTGATCCAACAGCTACAATACTAATAAAAATAAACATTATAGCAAAAACTAATTTTAACCTTATACCTCTTGGTTTCCTCTTCTTCATAACTTTCCTTTTTGTCCTTAATTATTTAGATTTTGTATAATTATACTTTTTGTTTTCTTTATATATTTTTAAAATACTCTTTATACCGTATTTACGTGTATTGCCTTAGTTTTCTAATATTATTACATTTTTATCAATAATTATATCTTACTGTTTTTCCAAAGGTTTGTTTTAATGTTTTTCCTAATTCATCAATATCTTCTCTTGAATTTTTATAGTTTGAGCAGACTTTTACTTTTTCGTCTGTTTCAAAATTATTGTGGAAGTGTGCTATATAGCTTACAACTCTACCTTTTCGAATTTCTCTACCAAAAGTTATCTTTGAAAAACCTGATAACAATTGGAAATTGAACCCTTTGCCGTATAATATTAATGCATCTTTGTATATTAGGACTTTTAATTTTTTGTTTATATATTTTGCTTCTCGTACTAAAATATCTAAATCTCGTTCTGTCTCCGGATATGTAATGAATAATTCTTCGTATTCAGCTTTATTTTTTCTAATATTTTTTATTACAGACCTAATTAAGAAAAACGTAATAAGAAGAATTACCACTTCCATTCCATAAGATCCAATATAATATCCTTTACCAGGCACTGTTAAATAAAAGTTGTAAAGAAATGGTTTTTCACGTAATTTATCACGGAATTCACTTGAATAATCATCTACACTTTTCTTTATTCCAATTTCTTTAAATACATCTAAAACTCTTTCGCTAATTAATAAACTGTGCTCTGCAGCATTTTTAAATTTTTCTTTTAATTCTGGAGAGATATTCTTCCTCCCCTTACTTCCTCTTTCAAAGATAGCATCAACACGTGAATAAATATTTTTATCCTTTAAATCTATTAATTTTTCATTTGGTATATCATTACTTTGAATTAATTTCTCAACATCTTCCTTAGAAGCTTTTAACATTACAAATCCATGTTCATGCTGAAGCATATAAAATTTTTGATTATCTTTTAGACTATCATCAGTAATATCTAACTCTTCAAGGGCTTCTACCTTAATAAAAGTATAACCACTAGATTCTTGGAATTGATTTCCTTCTTTATACTGCACTTCTGCTGATTTCGTTCTATCTTCATATAGTCTTATGGTCGATGCGATACTAAACAAAACAAACAATATTGCCCAGAATAGTATTAACCATGTTCCTCTTAAATAACTCTTTCTCATAACTTTCCTTCATGTCCTTAATTATTTGGATTTTCTATAATTATACTTTTTGTTTTCTTTATATATTTTTAAAATACTCTATATACCGTATTTACGTGTATTGCCTTAGTTTTCTAATATTATTACATTTTTATCAATAATTATATCTTACTGTTTTTCCAAAGGTTTGTTTTAATGTTTTTCCTAATTCATCAATATCTTCTCTTGAATTTTTATAGTTTGAGCAGACTTTTACTTTTTCGTCTGTTTCAAAATTATTGTGGAAGTGTGCTATATAGCTTACAACTCTACCTTTTCGAATTTCTCTACCAAAAGTTATCTTTGAAAAACCTGATAACAATTGGAAATTGAACCCTTTGCCGTATAATATTAATGCATCTTTGTATATTAGGACTTTTAATTTTTTGTTTATATATTTTGCTTCTCGTACTAAAATATCTAAATCTCGTTCTGTCTCCGGATATTTAATAAATAGTTCTTCATATTCAGCTTTATTTTTTCTAATATTTTTTATTACCGATTTAACTAAGAAAAATGTAATAAGAAGAATTACTACTTCCACTGCATAAGTTAAAAAATAATATCCTTTACCAGGCACTGTTAAATAAAACTGTGAAAGAAATGGCTTTTCTCGTAATTTACTTGAAGCACTATCTACACTTTTCTTTATTACAATTTCATTAACTATATCTGAAACTCTTGCTCTAACTAGTGAACTATGCTCTGCAGCATTTTTAAATTTTTCTTTTAATTCTGGAGAGATATTCATTCTCCCCTTACTTCCTCTTTCAAAGATGGCATTAACAGGAGAATAAATATCTTTATCCTTTAAATCTATTAATTTTTCATTTGGTATATCATTACTTTGTATTAATTTCTTAACATCTTCCTTAGAAGCTTTTAACATTACAAAACCATGTTCATGCTGGAGCATATAGAATTTTTGATTATCTTTTAAGCTATCATCTGTAATATCTAACTCTTCAAGGGCTTCTACCTTAATAAAAGTATAACCTTTAGATTTTTGGAATTGTTTTCCTTCTTTATACTGCACTTCTGCTGATTTTGTTATATCATCATAAATGCTTTGTATCCCCCCGATACTCATCAGAACGAACAATATTGCAAAGAATAGTTTTAACCATGTTCCTCATAAATAACTCTTCCTCATAACTTTCCTTCACGTCCTTAATTATTTGGATTTTCTATAATTACAGCTCCCTGTTCTGTTCCCTTAATGCATAGTTTACACATATTTAAAAATAAACCATGCTCTACTACTCCAACTATGCTTTCTAGTTTTTCTTTTACAGCTTTAATATCAAATCCGTAACCTAAGTGTAAATCTACAATGTAGTTATTGTTGTCTGTTATAAGAGTTGCTTCATCTTTTAATCTTAACACTGGTTTTAAGCCCGCTTCTTCCATTTTTCTTATAGTATGACTATAACCAAATGGTAATATTTCTACAGGTAGGTTGAAATTCCCAAGTTTTTCTACATCTTTACTTTCGTCATAGATCCAGATTACTTCACGAGCAATATCAGCAACTATTTTTTCTCTAAATAATGCTGCTCCTCCACCTTTTATCGCATTAAAATCCTTATCGATTTCATCTACTCCATCCACAGCAAGATCAATATGATCAATCTCTTCTAATTCTTTAATTGTAAGCCCCAGACTTTTAGCTAGTTCAACCGTTTGAATCGACGTTGATACCATTTCAACATTCAATCCTTCTTTTACTCTATCGGCTAGTGCGTGAACAAAATAGAATACTGTCGATCCTGTCCCTAAACCAACGATCATACCATCTTTTACATATTCTACAGCCTTTTTACCAACAACTTCTTTTAGATTCATTTCGGTTCCCCTCTTTATGTATATGTTACTTTTAAATTATTTATATTCTACTAATAGATATTTCTTTTTACCACGTCTAAGTACTGTAAATCCATCTTCTAGTCTGTCTTTAGCTTCTACAACATATTCTAAGTCTGTAACTTTATCCCCATTCACATAAACAGCACCATTGTTTACATCTTCACGAGCTTGACGTTTTGATTGAACTAGATTGCTTTCAACTAGGAAATCTACGATATTGTATTCTTTTTTCTCTAATTCAGATTTTGGCATTCCTTTAACAGCTGCTTTTAATTCATCATGAGTTAGTTCTTTAATGTTTCCTGAGAATAATGCTTTTGTAATATTTAATGCACTTTCTAATGCTTTTTCACCGTGAACAATTTTCACCATTTCTTCAGCTAATGCTTTTTGAGCAAGACGTAAGTGTGGTTCTTTTTCTGAACTTTCTCTTAATGCTTCAATTTGATCTTTTTCTAAGAATGTGAATTTTTTAAGAGCCGGTACTACTTCTGTATCCGCAGTGTTGAACCAAAATTGGTAGAATTCATATGGTGTTGTTTGTTCTGGATCTAACCATACTGCTCCTCCAGTAGATTTACCAAATTTAGTTCCATCAGATTTTAGCATTAATGGAATAGTGAATCCATATGCCTCAACATCTCCACGAAGTTTTCTCATAATTTCTAAACCAGTAGTAATATTACCCCATTGATCTGAACCACCAATTTGTAATTTAACATTGTGGTGTTCATTTAAGTATGCATAGTCAATACCTTGTAAAATAGTATAACTGAACTCTGTAAATGATAATCCGTTATCTAGACGGCTTGAAATTGAATCTTTTGCTAGTAAGTAGTTGATGTTTACTAATTTTCCGTAATCACGTAAAAATTCAATCATAGATAGTTTTCCTAACCAGTCATGGTTATTTACAAATTCGATATTGTCATCTCCACGGAAGATATTACGAAGTTGTCCTTCAAGGCGTCGAGCATTATCTTCAATTACCTCAAGACTTTGTAATTGACGTTCTTCACTTCTTCCTGATGGGTCTCCGATAATACCAGTTCCTCCACCTACTAAAATAACAGGTTTATGTCCATGTTGTTGAAATCTTTTTAATGTTAAAAATGGTAGTAAGTGCCCGATGTGCAGTGAGTTACCAGTTGGATCTGTACCACAGTAAATTGACACACTCTCTTTTTCTAATAATTCTTTTATTCCTTCTTCATCTGTTTGTTGATAAACTAAATCTCTATATTTTAAATCTTCTAATAATTTACTCATTAAAATACCTCCATCTCAATTTTAATACACTTACTCCAATTATATCACATTTTTTTATTTTTCTTTTATCTTTTTTTATATTTTAAAACAAACTCAATTCCTCCTGTCATATAATTTAGTTTTTCCTTTAAAATTATGATATAATATAGCTAATAGTATGCAATCTAAGGAGATTACAATGAAAATTAAGAAGATACTAACTTCTATGACACAAGCCATACTTCTTTCTATTGGATTACTAATTAGTTTAGGTGCGGGGCTTGCTATCGGGTATGTGGGTGGCTTAGTTAAAGACCAACCTGTCTTAACCCAAAAAGAAATGAAAGAACAAATAAATAACATTAGTAAGAACAGTGAAGTTTATTTTGGAAGTGGTGAAAAATTAGGTACAATCAACTCCGAACTAATTAGAAAAACTGTTACTTACGATAATATCGGTGATAATGTTAAAAATGCCATTATCGCAAGTGAAGACTCTAATTTCTATTCTAACAGTGGAATTGATATTTGGGCTGTTTTAAGAGCCACACATAGTGAAGCAACTGGTGCCAGAACAACTGGTGGTAGTACTATCACTCAGCAATTGGTAAAAAATCAGCTTCTTGATAATTCAAGATCTTATGAAAGAAAAGCAAAAGAAATATTACTAGCACTACGTGTTGATAGTCATTTTTCTAAAAATGAAATTCTTGAAAATTATCTAAATGTCGCTCCTTTCGGAAAGAATAGTCTAGGACAAAACATTAGCGGAATCGAAACTGCAGCACAAGGTGTTTTTGGAGTTCATTCTAAAGACTTGAATATAGCTCAAGCAGCTTATCTTGTTGGTTTTGTACAATCGCCATATACATATACACCATTTGACTCTGCTGGAAATATCCGTCCTGATGAAGAACTTCAAGCGGGATTTGAAAGACAGCAATATGTGTTAGAACGTATGCTTTCAAATGATTTTATTACCAAAGAACAATTTGAAGAAGCGAAAAAATTCGATATTAAGGGTGCTTATACTAAACAAAAATATTCAGAATATACTGATTATCCTTATATTCGTGATGAAGTAACAAGCTCAGTTGCAGAGATATTAGCTGAGCAAACCGCTAAAAAAAATAATAGAGAAGAAAAATTTAAAAATGATTCTGACTACAGAAATGAACTAATCGAAAAAAGTAGAATTAAATTCATAACTGGTGGATATAAAGTAAAAACTACACTTGATAAGAAACTTTATGATACACTTCAAGAAACGAAAAAACAATTCGCTTCTTATCCAACGCACACTCAGGGTGGTGTTATTTATCCATTAGAAATTGGAGCATCGGTTATTGAAAACAGTACTGGTAAAGTATTGGCGTTTATCGGTGGTATGGACTACAAAAAACAACAACTTAACCACGCTACAAGAACTCGTCGTTCACCAGGTTCTACAATCAAACCACTATTAGTTTATGGACCAGCTATCGATAAAGGTTACATTACTCCTAATTCAACAGTTTTAGATAAGAGATTTAACCACTATGGTTGGAAACCTGAGAACTATGACATGTCTCAACGAGGTTACCTTCCTGCTAGAGAAGCTTTAGCTAGATCTCTTAACTTACCTACCGTAAGGCTATACTCTGCATTTTATAAAGAGGATCCTGTCACAAATTACCTAGAGAAAATGGGTGTTGAAGGCCTTACAGAAAGTGATAAAACTAACTTAGCTACTGCCATTGGTGGTATGACATATGGTCTATCTGTTACTGAGAATACTAGTGCCTTCTCTACTTTCGCAAATAAAGGTGAACATAAAAAAGCACATATTATCGAAGAAATAGAAAATAACGATGGGGAACTAGTTTATAAAGCTGATTTCTCTCCAGTTAAAGTATTTGAAGAATCTACAAGTTATCTAATCGTCAATATGCTTGGGGACGTAATCAATAAGAGCTACGGTTTATCTCATGATATGCCAAGTAAACTTAAATTCAATTCTAAAAACTTATTTGTAAAAACAGGGACTTCTGAGTATTATAATGACCTATGGGTTGTTGGTGGTTCTACAAAAATAACTGTTGGTCTATGGAATGGATACGATAGTCCAGCAAAAGTACCAAGTTATGACTATGCTCAAAGAAGCTGGGTTGCAGTTATGAATGCCATTTACGCACTTGATAAAAACTTAATCGCACCAGATACTGCCTTTAGCCGACCTAAATCAGTCGTTGATGCAAATATCAACGGTTATAACAATGCAAAAGGTGGTACAAAAGATATAGTTCCAAATGGCTTTAAAGAACTTTCTAAAGAAAAAACATTGGCGAAGTTTGGTTATAATATCGATAAGGGTATTTCATTTAGCGATCCTTCAAAAGTCGTTGTAACAAAACCTGTTCAAAAAGAAGTGAAGAAAGATGACAAAGACAAAAAGGATAAAAAAGAAGAGAAAGAAGAGCGTACTGAAGCTTCTCCTCCTCCAATCTTAAAACCAACTGTTATTACAGAAGAAGACGAAGAATAACATAAAAGAGGGTTGAACATATCGTTCAATCCTCTTATTTATTATTATTACTATTTAAACAATTTTTATTCTCCTAACGCATCGTATAAAGCTGGAAGATCATGGGCTTTAGCTATTTCTCCCCAATTTCCAACATCCTCTAGAGCATTTGCATGAGTTACAGTGTAAATAACTTTAGTTAATGTATAAAACTCCTGTAATGGTTTTAATAAATTCTTAAGATTTGATTTATTTACATCACTCATTAACTTCTCATAAAGAGTTGTAGCTTTTTTACTATCAGTACAATTTATTACATCATCAGGGATAATACCCGCATGAGCCAAGTACAATAAGTAATTATAAACAGCCTTAAATGTTCTATATGAATCTGTTATTCCTACATCGTTAGATGTTTTTATTACTTTTTTATAAGAAAAATTACTGATTTGTTGTTGAATTGGATTTTTAATTTTTTCAATCAATAATGCTATAAATTCATCTGTTACCTGCTTTCGATTCTCTACAACATTATCGGGAGTAATATTTTTCTCCAATAGTCTATTATAAAAGTCACAGAAAATTTTATCTAATTCATACGTATCTTCTTCTGTTAAAAACTCTTCAGGTGCAACAAAATTTTTTATTATCGCTGGAAATTCTATAGTCTTCCCTACATGAAATGTTCCTACCGTCATATTTAATGACTGTACAAAATCATTTTTTCTTACAAAATTATATATATGATGAGCATTTTTTGTATAATAATTAGAAGTGAATTCTTGAAGTTTATTAGTCTCCTCTAAATCTTTTTCTAAAAAATACTCTTCTAATTTTTTATTATATTTTTTATCATATTTTCTTAATTGTTTTAACTGTGGTAATGCTGTATTGAATGTATAAACTCTCTGGTATATTTTCTTAAGCAATTCTACGGTGATAGCTAAATGGCCACCAAGAGAATGTCCAGCTGCAACTTTATAGCACACATCAAAATCTAAAATTTTTCTTTTTAAAAATCTATTAAATAAACATGCTGAGTCTATCTGACTAGTGTTTTCTCCTGAAACTATTCCTGTATAATTGTAAAACCAATCGCTAATATCTTCACTCTCACTACCTCTATAAATAACAAGAAGTTCTTTAAGTTCTGGTATATAGATTGCTGTAGCTTGAAATCCATTTTTCGTAATCTTTGGGATTGATATTCCACTATTGTATACTTCAATATCTTCAAATGATTCTCCAGTTACATCTTTTATAATTCTTTTTATTTTATATTCTGCTGTACTCTGTTTCTTATTTCCTTTAATTAAATAGTCATACTCCGCTAATTTCGCTATAAGCAGCGGATTATGGAAAAATCTTAACATCCAAATCACCTCTTTTATATAAAAACAATTATATCATATTTTATATAGAATATAAAAATTCTATATCTTCCCATGTAATGAGAAAATATAGAATTCTATTAAATATTATACGTTGAATCTGAATAACATGATGTCGCCGTCTTTTACTTCGTATTCTTTACCTTCAAGACGAACACGACCTGCTTCTTTAGCTTTTGGCATGCTTCCGTATTCAACTAAATCATCATAACTTACAGTTTCAGCACGAATAAATCCACGTTCGAAATCAGAGTGGATAATTCCAGCACATTCAGGAGCTAACATACCTTTTTTGAATGTCCATGCACGTACTTCTTGCACACCTGCTGTGAAGTATGTAGCTAATCCTAGAAGGCTGTAACTTGCTTTGATTAATTTATCTAATCCACTTTCATCAATTCCTAACTCTTCTAGGAACATTGCTTTTTCTTCATCTTCTAATGAAGCCATTTCTTCTTCGATTTTCGCACAAACTACGATTACTTGGCTTCCTTCACTTGCAGCAAATTCACGCACACTTGCTACGTGTTTGTTAGAATCAACATCTAGTAAATCATCTTCACTTACGTTAGCAACATAAAGCATAGGTTTCATTGTTAATAAATGTAATCCTTTTGCAATTTTTTGTTCTTCTTTATCTAATTCTAAAAGTCTAGCTGGTTTTTCTTCTTTAAGAATATCACGTACTTTAGAAAGTACTGCAAATTCCGCAACAGCATCTTTATCTTTTTGTTTAGCTTGTTTTTCAACACGTCCGATACGTTTTTCAACACTTTCTAAGTCAGCTAAGATTAACTCTAAGTTAATAACTTCGATATCGTATAATGGATCTACTCCTCCAGCAACGTGGGTAATGTTTTCATCTTCAAAACATCTAACAACTTGACAAATTGCATCTACTTCACGGATATGACTTAAGAATTTATTTCCTAGTCCTTCTCCTTTAGATGCACCTTTTACGATACCAGCAATGTCTGTAAATTCAAATGATGTTGGTACTGTTTTTTTAGGTTCTACTAATTCTGTTAGTTTATTTAGTCTGTGGTCTGGTACTTCTACAATTCCTACGTTTGGATCAATTGTTGCAAAAGGATAGTTCGCTGCTAATGCTCCTGCTTTTGTAATTGCGTTAAAAAGTGTACTTTTTCCTACGTTTGGTAATCCTACTATTCCGGCTGTTAATGCCATAGTATTAATCACTCCTTTTCTTCATTAATTTCTTATATTACTTAGGCCTTGCCTACTCAACTTAACTATTATAACATAAAACACGAAACTTATCATTTATTATTATGCTATTTAAAAATATTTTGTTAATAATCATTAATCTTATTCATTAGTATACTTAAAGATACTAACTATTATAAAATTATGTACTTTACAAAATATATTTTAGTATGTAAAATATATTATAAGATATAAAGTTTTATGAAAAAAATTTTTAAAGGATGGTAATTAACTATGAAGAAATATAATTCAAATATTAAACTTGGAACTGCAACACTTAATGTTGTAAGCTTTGAAAGACAGCTTAAATTCTATACAGAAGCTATGGGAATGACTATAATTTCTAAAAACGAAAATGAAACTACTTTAGGTACTTCTGATAATACTCCGCTTCTTCACTTAAAAAAAGTCGATGGCCCTCTTGTACGTTCTTACGGACTATATCACATAGCCTACCTAGTTCCTGATGAACAAAGTCTAGCAAACACACTGCGCCACTTTATAGATTCTAATATACCTTTAGATGGTGGATCTGATTATGGTTATAGTAATGCACTTTATCTAAGTGATATTGAAGGTAATGGAATAGAAGTATATTATGATAAAGATGAAAGTACTTGGGACAGAAAAGAAGATGGAAGAATCATAGGAGTAACAGAACCTATTGATGCTACTCACCTACTTGATATTTCTGAAACTGTAGTGCCCTATTCTTTACCAATAGGAACTATTATTGGGCACGTTCATCTAAGTGTTCAAAACTCTACCATTTCTTCTAACTTTTATCAAAAAGTACTAGGATTTAGTGATAAATTTACCGTGGCTAGTGCAAGTTGGATTGCTTATGGTGATTATCATCATCACCTTGCTGTTAATCACTGGGGTGGCCCTAACTTAAATCTTAGACAAAAAGGTACACCAGGTTTAGATCATTTTGAAATTCTATTTATCGATGAAGAAGCTTATAATAAAATTGTTGAAAATGTTAAAGTAAATAATTCTAAAATCATCTCTGAATATGACGATAAAATCATCATTAATGATCCTAATGGAATTGAAGTACATTTAATAAAAGAAGTATAATATCTAAAAATCTTTATGTGGGTGACTTATCAAAATTTATTCCTCTGATTGAGTCACTCCCTTTTAGTTTTTATTCGCTTATTTCCCTAGCTTTATGATATAATAAGAATAGTATTTTATCAGAAGGAGGAACTATGCAGGATTTTATAGCACAATTTGGTAGCTTTGCACCTATAGTCTTTTTAATACTAGCATCTATATTACCAATATTTTTATTCCCACCAGGGATATTCTCTGCAATTGGTGGTTATTTATTTGGTTTTACTCATGGTTTTATCCTTTCAATAATTTCTGCGTTAATATACACTAGTGCGATGTTTTTTATCTCAAGATACTTCGCAAGTGACTACGTTGAAAAATACTTAGCGAAAAAACTATCGAAAAAACAATATGACACAATTTTCGGTATTAGTGAAAATAAACTAACAATATTTTTAATAATCTACAGATTAATCCCAGTTCTTCCAAATAGTGTTATCTGTTACTCATATGGTTTAACTAGAATATCGTTTAAAAAATATTTCATCGGAAATATTATAGGCCTAATTCCTGGAAAAATGATCTGGTCACACTTTGGTACTACTCTAAATAATATTGGCAGTATGGAATTTATATATGGAATAATTATTGTTTTGGCTTTTGCCTTTATTAGTTCCACAATAGCAAAAAGATTTAATAAGTAAGTATAAAAGCTAGTGATTCTATTTAGAGATTCACTAGCTTTTTTTAATTATGAATTTTTTTCAACTATTTTCTTAATTTTCTTATTAAACTCACGTCTTGGCATCATAATGTTATTATCACACTTTAGGCATTTTATCTTTATATCTGCCCCCATACGTGTAATTTGCCATCTATTTGTGCCACAAGGGTGTTGTTTTTTCATTTCAACTATGTCATTTAATTCATATTCCATAATCCAACCTCCTATTTTTCTTCATTTGATGTTAATAAAGATTTAAACTCATTATAGAAATCACGTCGTAATCTCGTTTCAATTTCATTTTTCTTCCCGACTTTAGCTTTTCCAATAACATGTATCGTGACAACATCATCTTCAATTTTTTCTATATAATCGATGTGTAATTTATCATTTTTATATAATAAATCATAATATTCTTTAGAATTATTAGCGTTACCTATTACTTTATTAACTCTCTCTTCAATTTTTTCAATAGAGTCATCAATCTTAATTGGTAGTTCTACTAATGCTAAGTTATACATTAAAGAATAGTTTACTACTTGATTTATAGTTCCATTAGGTATGAAGTATACTTCACCATCTTTAGAACGAATTTTCGTAGATCGTAATCCTAGTGACATTACATAACCCCCAGCAATAAAGGCTGCTTGATTATAAATTTTAACATTATCACCAACATCAAATTGTCCTTCAAGAATGATAAAAAATCCAGATATAATATCTTTAACTAAACTCTGTGCACCAAATCCAATAGCTACCGATGCTATACCTGCACTGGCTACAATACTCGTAGTATTAACTCCTAAGATTGATAAAACTTGAAAAAATGCAATAAAATAGATTGTATAACGAACTGCACTTTTAACAAGTTTGTGTAACGTTTCTGATCTTTTCTCATTAAACTTTATATTAAATTTCTTATTGGCATTATCGCTTGTTGTCATCACATAATCAATAATCTTATTAAAGATACGAACTATAATTGATGCAATGATAAAAATTCCAATTATAAGCAATAGTTTTTCTAAAAGTGTAATAAGTAAATCAGTATTACTAAATGAAGTTTTAAATTTTTCAATAATGTTCATAATTATTCTTCCTTGAATAATGAAATAATACGTTCAAATTCATCGTTGTCTTTGAACTCAATTTCAATCTTACCTTTTTTATTACGACCTTGTTTAATCGTTACAGAAGTTCCAAGACGCTTTTTAAGAATGTTTTCTTGCTCTTCTATAAAAATATCCTTAGCCTTCGCTTTCTTAACCTCTTTCGGTTTAAGTAACCTCGCTACATATTCTTCTAATTCACGAACAGACATTTTTCTTTCAACTACCAAAGCACAAACCTCTTCCATAGCTTTTTTTGTTTTTAATGAAAGTAGTGTTCGGGCATGAGCTGTACTTATAAGCCCTTGCTCAAGTTTGTTTTTAATTTCTGTTGGTAACTTTAATAGTCGTAAACTATTTGCTATATAAGGTCTACTTTTCCCAAGTTTCTTAGCTAATTCATCTTGGGTTAAAGACATCTTATCCATCAGATTTTTATAACTTTCTGATTCTTCTAAAGCAGATAAATCTTCACGTTGTAAGTTTTCTAGTACGGCAAAGACCATCATTTCTTCATCTGTCATCTCTTTAATAATAGCTGGAATTTCTTTTCTACCTAATAGTTCAAACGCTCTATAACGACGCTCACCCGCTATAATGTAATAACCTTTTACAGCTTTTTTTACAATAATTGGTTGTAATAAACCATTTTTTTCGATAGATTCCTTTAATTCGTTTAATTTTTCTTCATTAAAATAAGTACGTGGTTGATATGGATTCTTTTTAATTTCATCGAGTGCAATTTCCACTATTTTATCATTGTCTGTAACTAACTCGACATTTTCTGTAGCAAAAATAGCATCAAGTCCACGTCCTAAACCTTTACCTAATTTCTTAGCCACGTTCAATCACCTCTTTAGCTAATGATAAATATTGTTTTGCTCCATTAGAATTTTTCGCATATTCAATAATTGGTTCACCAAAACTTGGGGCTTCACTTAAACGTACAGTTCTTGCGATAACTGTTTCAAATACTTTATCTTTAAAATGCTCTCTTACTTGTTCTGCTACTTGGTTAGATATATTTGTTCTACTATCAGTCATAGTAAGTAATACCCCAAAAATATCCAATTTAGAATTAAGATGCTTTCTTACTATATTAAATGTATTCATAAGCTGACTAAGCCCTTCTAAGGCATAATATTCTGTCTGTACAGGGATAATTACCCCATCAGCTGCAGTCAATGAATTTAATGTAATAAGCCCTAAAGATGGAGGGGAATCGATTACTACATAATCATACTCCTCTTTAATTTCAGATATTGCATTTTTCATGCGTTGCTCACGACTAATCGCTGAGACAAGCTCAACTTCTGCACCCGCTAGTGCAATACTAGAAGGCACAATATCCAGATTTTCATAAGCTGTTTTAATTATTACATCATTAATATTAACTTCATCTACAAGTATATTATAAATTGATTGACTTATAGCTGCCTTATCTACACCAACACCACTAGACGCATTCGCCTGTGGATCCGTATCAATTAATAGTACTTTCTTTTTAAGATGAGCTAACGAAGCTGCTAAATTAATTGAAGTAGTAGTTTTTCCTACTCCACCTTTTTGATTACATATCGCTAATATTTTCATCATTTACCTCTTTTTTTACATAGCGTGGTACAGTAACTTTAATAACCACACTCTCCATATTTTCTTCTTCTTCTTTGTTTAAATTTATATTATATTTCTCTTCCAGTTTAGCTATCTCTTTTATAAGTTTAGCTATAATTTTTTGTCCATCGTAATTTACAGTTGGATTAAAAACTTTTGTATCTTTCTTAATTTTTAAATATGTATCAATTTTCTCTTCAGTTTGAGAAACATTTAGATTTTGTGATAAAATTTGAATCAATAATTTCTCTTGAGCCGAAGGATCTAACTTAACCATAGCACGACCGTGACGTTCAGTAATTTTCTTAGTATTTATTGCATCAATAACCTTTTTACTGAGCTTTAATAAACGAAGTTTATTTGCTACAGTCGCTTGAGTTTTCCCTAAAGACTTAGCTAATTCATCTTGAGTAAGTTTATTAATTCTAAGTAACTCTTGGTATGCATGTGCCTCTTCAATTGGTGTTAATTCTTCTCTTTGAATATTTTCAATTAATGTAAGTGTCGCCATCTGTTCATCAGTTAATTCCTTGACGATAGCCTTAGTTGTAGCATATTGTAAATACTTAATAGCTCTTAAACGTCTTTCCCCAGCAATAAGTTCATAGAATCCATTTCCCATATCTCGAACTGTAATAGATTGAAGCAAACCGTTCTGCTTAATTGATTCAGCAAGTTCCTTGATTTTTTCTTCTGTAAATTCACGACGAGGCTGGTATTTGTTCGGGACAATCTTCTCAACCAAAATCTCTCTAAGTACATCATCATCAGAAATACCTACTTTTTCTGCTCTCTGTGTTAAATCATATAGCTTACTAAATGGTTTTACACTCTCTGTCATATTTTACCTCCTATTACTTAATATACACTAATACAATATCACACTTTAATATAATTGTCAAAAATATTTCCCAATATACACTATCAAATAAACCTTATAAAACAGTACTTTAAAGGAATATTTCCAAAGTAAAGTAGATATTATTTTAAAGACAATAAAAAAAGTGTAATCATAAATGATTACACCTTGTACAGGGACGGCAGGAATCGAACCCACACCAAAGGTTTTGGAGACCTTTGTTCTACCGTTAAACTACGTCCCTAAGAATGGTGGGAAGAAGTGGATTCGAACCACTGAACCCGAAGGAGCGGATTTACAGTCCGCCGCGTTTAGCCTCTTCGCTATCTTCCCAAAATATAAAAAAAATGCCGGCCAGAGGACTTGAACCCCCGACCTACTGATTACAAGTCAGTT
>CAURVX010000031.1:0-20099 GCA_963528605.1 uncultured Gemella sp. | reverse complement strand
GTGTAATTATTGAAAAATAACTTATGGGAGGAAAATGAAATGACTGAAGATCCGTTTAAAGAATATTTAATACAATCAGAACCTTCTAAAAGAGAAAAAGGTTATGCATGGCAGACAGCAATAGGTTTGTAGGAAGTTGATGGTTTAACCCCGTCTCAATATTTAATTAATACAGCATTGAGAAATATAGAAGGTGAAATTACACTAGAAGAAGCCGATATACTGCTTCATTCATATTATGAAGAAAATCCAGAACTGAATAAAGAAAGTCGTGTAGAAGAAGCTGATAAAGTATCTGTTCGTATAGCTAGAATTTTATCGGAAGAAGCCTTTACCTTTTCTCCAACGGAATATTTAGCTATTCATAGGAAGTTATTTGAAGGAATATATAAACACGCAGGGGAAATCAGAACTTATAATATTACAAAAAAAGAATGGGTCTTAGATGGAGAAACTGTAATATACGGAAGTGCAAGTGAATTACTTAGAACACTAGAGTATGATTTTGAACAGGAGAAAAAATTCCAGTACAATGGTTTATCAATGAATGAAATAATAAAACACTTATCAGAATTTATCTCAAGATTATGGCAAATTCATGTTTTTGAAGAGGGAAATACAAGAACAACCGCTGTATTTTTTATCAAGTATCTAAGAACCTTAGGTTTTGATGTAACAAATAATATATTCGCTGCTAACTCTTGGTATTTTAGAAATGCATTAGTTAGAGCAAACTACAGAAATCTAAAAAAAGAAATCTATTCAACATTTGAATTTGTAGAATTATTTTTAAGAAATTTACTACTAGATGAAAGCACACCATTAAAAAACAGAGAATTATATATCAATTGGATAAAAGAAGATAGAGAGATTTCAACATATAATTATAAAGATAAACTAGAAAATTTTTCAGATAAGAATAAGGAATATATTGAGAACCTTTATGATAAATTCAATTTAGATTCTGTATTTGGAAGAAAAGAAGTGATGGAAATTACAAAGTTAAAAACATCACGAGCATCAGTAATAATCAAAGAAATGCTAGTACACGAACTTATTGAAAAAGTAGAGGGTTATGGAAAAGGAAAATATAAAATTAGAATAGTGCTAAATTAATAGAATTCACAAAATGATAAAAATATACGAACTCGAAACAAGGAGGAATCTTTGATTTGAGTTTTTATATTAATTTATGAAACTGGACATTCGTCATTAAAAAGTGGACATTGAGGAATGAAACTGGACATTCGTCATTAAAAAGTGGACATTGAGGAATGAAACTGGACATTCGTAGATGATAAAAGTGGACATTGGTGAGTAAGACTGGATATTCACAGATGAAAAAAGTGGACAATGAGGAGTGAAACTGGACTTTTGTAAATAAAAAAGTGGATAATGAGGAATAAAAGTGGACTTTGATACGTGCGTAGTAAATTATAATACTAAATAAAGATGTACCCAAAAATAGATTATTTAATCATAACTTTGAGTACATCTTCTTTATATTTAATATTAATTATTTACTTTTCACAAACTCAACAATTTTAGAAATAGCCTTTGTTGCTTCTGGTATTGGGAAAGCAGGATATACGTGGTTTAAGTTTTTACCGATTACGAATTCAGTCTTAACATTTGCTTCACGAAGTTTTTCAGCTAATAATGCTATGTCAGGATATAATAATTCACGAGTTCCTGAGAATAACAATACCTCTGGTAAATTCTTCATTTCACCGTATAATGGAGAAACTTTCCAATCTGATAAGTCTGCATCACCAGCCCAAGATTTAGCATCAGATAGCAAAGTATCTACATGTAGTAGAGGATCTTTTTTGATATATTTTTGAATATCAGGATTCGACATTGTTAAATCAATCCATGGACTTAGTAAAATCAGACCTTTAGGTATTTTAATATTATTTTGAACAAAATCTTGAACTAATCCTAGGGCTAAGCCACCACCAGCACTATCTCCCATAATATAGACAGCTTTATCTGGATTCTCAGCAACGTAGTCTGTATATAATTTTGATAGTAGTTCATAGCTATCTTTATAAGTATAGAATGGAGCAAGTCCGTAATCAGGAATAACAACTTCAGCATCAGCCTCTTGAGCAATTTTATCAGCCATCTCCCATTGAATATCTACAAATTCATGAACGTAAGAACCACCATGAATATAGAAAATAGTAGAATTAGAATTATTAAAACTATTTAAATGCCACACCTGTCTATCAGAAACAATTCTAGTATAAAACTTTGATTTTGTATCGAATTCATATACATTTACAGTTTCTTCGTTCTTATCTTCTTTTTGTTTTTCTAGTCTTTTAGTTTCATCAATATCTCTTAGTTTCTTATATTTATTACCAAGATATAACTCGATTAGACCAGCCTTAGCACTACGTTTATAACGTAATTTTTGATAACCTGCATAGCTACCGATTAGGGCAGGTAATGTTGCGGCAATTGAAGCTACTGAAACAACTTTTTTATTAAATTTTCCCATTTTGATCTCCTCTTATTTACATAAATGTAAGTGTTTTATTATTTTACAATTATAGTTTATCAGAAAATAAAGTGATTGTAAAAATAAAAATCTGAAAAAAAGGAATATGGAAAAAAGAAAGTTGGAAGTCTACTTCCAATTATAGGTAAAAAAGATAAAAGTAGGAAATGAACTTCCAATTTAAGGTAAAAAAGATAAAAGTTGGAAGTCTACTTCCAATTAATGAAGAAATATGGTATGATAATGGTAATATGATAATCAAATTAACGAAAGGAGAAAAAATGTATATAAGAGATAATTATTTAAGTAAACTAATTTCGTTCAAAGATACAGATTTTATAAAAGTTATCACTGGAGTTAGGCGTTCAGGGAAATCGGTCTTATTAAAACAATATAGTAATTATTTATATGAACAAGAAATAAATAAAGAAAATGTAATTTATATAAATCTAGAAGCATTTGAGTATCAACATATAAAAAGTTCTGAAGAATTCTCAGAGATTCTAAAAGAGTTATTACCAAATAACGGAAAAAAAGTATATTTATTAATAGACGAAGTTCAATTTGTTGGTGGTTGGCAAAAAGTAATTAATGGTTTAAGAGTTAGTTTTGATATAGATATAGTAATAACTGGATCAAACGCAAAACTGTTATCGGGTGAATTAGCTACCTTACTTAGTGGAAGATATGTAGAAATAGAAATATATCCATTTTCATTTAGAGAGTATTTAGAAATAAATAACATTGACATTAATTCTAGAATTGTAGATTCTGCGTATAAAGATTATGAAAAATATGGAGGATTCCCAGGAGTTGTATTGTCACCTGAAGCCATAAAGACAACTATTTTATCAGGAATTTATGATTCGATATTATTAAACGATATAGCAATAAGAGGATCTGTGAAAGACACATTAGTTTTAAAGAGAGTGGTTGCATTTTTAGCTGATAATGTAGGTCAATTAGTAAATCCTACAAAAATATCAAATATGCTAAAACAAGAAAAATTATCAATATCTAATCATACAGTAAATAGATATCTAGAATTATTACAAGATGCCTATCTATTTTATGAAGCTAAGCCGTATGATATTAGAGGTAAAGGGTATTTAAAACAAAACTCTAAATATTTCATAGCTGATAATGGACTTAGAAACCATGCTGTTAGTCATAAAGATGGTAATTTAGGAAATCGATTAGAAAATATCGTATATTTAGAACTTCTGAGACGAGGATATAAAGTTGATATAGTTAGATTAGATGATAAAGAAATAGACTTTATCGCTAAAAGAGATGGGGTAATTGAATACTATCAAGTAGCATATCAAATTCCAAATAATTCACATGAAACTGATAATTTATTAATGATAAAAGATAATTATAAAAAAATAGTAATTACAGGTCGATATGAAGGAACAGACCATATTGATGGTATAGAAATTAAATATATTGTTGATTGGTTAATTGAGGAAGAATAATATCTAAAATTTTTGAATTAAAGTGTAAATAAAAAATAAAACTCAAAATTCAGTTGTGGAATTTTGAGTTTTTATTTTGGATATATTTTTTAAAAATTTACTAGTCACTTATTACTATCTAATTAAATAGTAGTTTGTGATATATGCATTCACGATATCACGTAGTTGTTCATCTGATAATCGTCTTAATGCTGGAAAGGCGATTGTAGATAATTCTACTAGGTTATCAATATTTTTTTCCGTGAATTCTTCTTGATCAATCTCTTCAGTATTATTAGAAAATAGAATGAATAATTTACTAGCTTCATCATCTGTAAGACCTCTATTTTCACATGCTAGATAAAATGATGGTTCTTCGTTGAATCTATCTTTAATGTATTCATTAATCTCATATACAGCTGATTTGATAGTGAAGTGACTAGAGATAAAATCAGGACTTTCAACGAATTTTGTTTGTTTTACATCAAAAGGTATGCCACCTTCATTAACAGCTTTTGTAAGGAACATGCTAATAGCAGTTTCTAGATTTAATCCAAGACTAAAGAATAAATCTTCAGCATCATTTTTTAATTCATCATCAATAGTTAAAACAATTTTCGATTCACTCATTTTTAAAACTCTCCTTATTTAATACATTAATTTTAACGTAGAATGGTTAATTTTTCAAGAGAACTTTATACGAAAAAGTTAAATTCAAGTATATATACAAGAATAGTATAAAAGTTGTAAAGAGATATAAGAATTACTGGTAAATATGATATAATAGAATGTAAGAAAATTAGGATTGAGAGGATCTTTATGGAATTAGAATTATTAAAAAAAAGCGATAGAAGAAAACTACAATGCATTATCTGAAGTTAGTTACGCAGCATTTAGTTTAGAACCAGTATCAGATGAAAGATTAGTAGAAATCGCAAAAGATGTAAATGAACAGTTAGGATATGAACTGTATGATAAACTTGATAGAGAAAGTTTAATAGCAGACTTCTCAACTACATCAAGAGAAATGTATAAATATACTCTAGATAAATCAAAATTTTTAAATGATAGACTAGAAAAAGCATTAGTAGAACATTGTGACGACATATTGGTAGATGTAGTAAAAGCACACGAAAACTTCGATTCAATGGAAACATACGAACTATACACACTAGCATTCGAAGTAAATGAAAAACTAGGATATAGACTATTTAGAGATATCTATTCTTATAGTTTAAGACGTGACTTCGAGAGAGTAGCAAAAGCAGTAGAAACATACAAAAAAGAAGGTAAAATAACGAAGTATATTAAGTAGGAAGTTTTGTAGGAATACTGAAAAATAGGATATAAACATTAAGAAATTATGCTATAATCATGGAAATAAACTTCATATAAAAATCAAAAAATTAATGGGGAATAGATTATGCTTAAATTGAGAAAGACTAATAGAAATAATATAGAGGAGATTCTGAAATTAGAGGTTTTTGATAATCAGAAAAGTTTTGCAGCTACAAATAATAGTAGTATCATAGAAGCGTATATAGCAATACTGAGAATAATGATGTATTTACATTTGGTATTTATAAAGACGATACACCTATTGGTTTTCTAATGATAGGTTTTGATGTGAATTCAGATGATGAAGGTGCTCCTAGAATAGCTAAAGGAAATTATAATATATGGCGTCTTATGATAGATAAAAAATTCCAAGGGTAAGGATTTGGTAAAAAAGCGATGGATTTAGCATTAGAATTTATTAATACTTTTCCTTGTGGAAGAGCAAAATATTGTTGGTTATCTTATGAAAGTGATAATGATGTAGCACGACAGATTTATAAGTCAGTTGGTTTTGTGGAAACTGATGAAAAAGTTGGGGAGGAGATAGTGGCTATTTTAGAATTATAGTAGAAATAATTCTTGTCTTAGTAGTAATATTATAATTTAGACTCTAATACTAAAGATATAGAATAGTTATATGAAGTTTGAAGTTATTATTTAAATAGTGTTAAACCTTTTTGAACTTTTTCGACTTTAATGTTATAATAAAATTAAAAATTCCCCAGAAATTAAGCAGTTTTAAAGGAGTGATAAACAATGGATGAAATTGTACGTTCACTATTAACAGCTGCAGGTGGTGCAGCTATTAGTAGTGTATTTAAAGGTCCTGCCGAAACGTTTAGTCAATTATGGTATTATAATTTTGGTTACAAAATGGATATTAAAGTTCGACAAAGAAAACAAGAGGTAGATAATTTATTTTTAAAAGATATTGCTACAGAAGTTTCTAACATACCAATAGACCAAATACAAGAACCTAAGTTGAGTGTATTAGGACCAGCGTTGGAAGCTTCTAAGTATTATATTGATGATGAAGAATTACGTTCATTATTTGCTAAACTAATAGCAGCTTCAATGGATAATTCAAAAAATGATACATTACAACCAGCATTCGTAGAAATAGTAAAACAAATGACACCACTAGATGCTAAAAATCTAACTAATTTATACAATATTAAAGATAAACAAAATCCTATAGTTTCCATTATTCTAGAAAATAAAGATACAAGAGACTATAAAGAAGTTTTCAATCATTTTTATATAGAAAATATCAGTAATATTCCTCATAAAAGTATAGCTTCATCACTCATAAATCTAGAGAGGTTAGGGCTTATTGAAATTAATTATGGTGTATTTTTATCTGATGAAAATAAATATTTACCTTATGAAAATCATCTAATAATTAACCAATTTAAAAATGAATATAATGATGATTTACATAGTATAGAACTAAAAAAAGGATTAATTAAAATTACTAATTTTGGAATGGATTTTTGTAAAATTTGTATTTAAAGATTTCAAAAATTATTATTTTTTAAGTATAGTATAACTTGTCAAAAAAATTTGTTTCAGATTAATAATTTAATAATTTAGGATATAATTGAAAATATTAATTATTCATTTCTATTAGTCTATTAGATTCTAAAAATATATGTTTAGATAAATTTTATCTAAAATCCCAATTTTGTTTCTTTATCAAATTCGAAAATGGTAAAAATTTCTCAAAAAAAATAGTAAAAAAATATTCCCCAAAATTTGTACAAATTTTGGGGAATATTAACAAACAAAGATGGTTATGTCTCTAAGTTTATTAGTACATAAATTTGTACAAGTTATATTGTAATATTTAGAGTGTTGAAAAGTATAATGTTGATGTACTATAATTTGAAATAAATATAGTGATTGGGAACTAAAATTTATGAGAAACAGTGAATTTAAAATACAAGATTACGAGAATAGTAGGAACCTTATTGAAAGAATAAAATCTAGAGAAGATATGACAGATAAAGAGTTTAATGATTTTATGGAGTTAAGTATGGAACAAGATGAAAATGATGAATTAGTTAGTGTAGAAGGGGATTTTGAAGAAGTATTTAAAGAATTATTAAATAATTAAAATTTTAAATTCTAATGTAGTATTTATAATTAGAAAGTTAGAAATCAATTACTAACAAATCTTTGAAAAATGAAAGTATATATGTTAAAATAAAATCATGAAAGTGGGGATTTTTTTATAGATAGAAACCCAAAAAATATTAATTTACAAAATAATCATCTTTTCCTCGCTACAGCAAAGATGGTTATTGTTTTATTTATGAAAATATGGATAAGTCAATAATTATAGATGATGGAATAGATATTTAAATATTTAGAAATATTATCATGAAAAATATTTTTAGGAGGTTGTGTATTGACTGATAATAGTGATAAAAAAAATAAATTATACGGAGGAATTAAATTTTGGTATAAAAATTTTAAAAAAAGATGGATATCTTATACTTTGAAAATTTTTCTTTATTTAGTTCCGTTTAGTGTAGTTTTACCAAGTATAAGTGAATATATAATAAAGCATTTTTTCAGTGTGATATTTATGGTTGTTTTAGCGTTTATAATAAATGAATCTATTGATGTGATAGCTGCATTAAAGAATGAACAAACGATGAAGGATTTAAAAAATAAAAATAAAGAACTAGAAAGGAAGTACTTAGATATAGAACACTATTCAGAAAGTATAGGATTATATTTAGAAGATATTCCGAAAGAGTTTCTACGAAATGTATCTAAGTTTTTAGACTTGAAAAATAGTGAAAGAATATCTCTTTATGTTTTGTCAGAAGACAAATTTTCTATTATAGGAAGATACAGTGAAAATCCAACATATCATAGAAAAGGTCGAGAAAGTTATCCGGTAGAATGTGGTTATATTGCCAAATGTCTTAGTAACGATAATGGAAAAGACTATTTCATAAGAACAGGATTACCTTCCAAAAAAAAAGCGTATATAGAAATAGTAAGCAAAGAAACAGGTATGAGTGAAGATGAAATAAAGTCTTTATCGATGAGCAGTAAATCTTATTTCACTAGAGTTATAAAAGATGAAAAAAATAAAAATGTTGGTATATTAGTAGTTGAAAGTACAAAATCTAAATTTACTATGAATGCCGAAGAAATGGAATCTAAACTGAAAGAGTTAAGTGTACATCATATGTCTACATTGTTAGAAATAAGTAATAAATTGAAGAGGAGCGGTTTTTAATGGAAAATAAATTAAGAAGTATTGTAAGATATATAGTTAAGAACTACCCTTATCCAGATGAATTAACAAAAACAAGGATTACAAAATTAGTCTATTTGATAGATTGGGAAAATATAAAAAAAAATAATAAGCAAATTACGGATATTAATTGGTATTTTGATCATTATGGTCCGTATGTATCAGATGTTTTAGATGAAGCAGATAAAGATGATTGCCTTAGAATAGAAAGTACCATTTCAAATTTTGGAACTATAAAATATATAGTGAGAGCAAAAGTTGATAAAACAGAATTGATTTATAATAATTTAACAGATGATGAAATATCAATAATTGAAAAAGTTATTCAAGATACTAAAGCTTTTTCTTGGAATAAATTTATAGACTATGTATATTCTACTGCCCCAATTAAAGACAGTGATAGATACAGTTCATTGGATTTAAAAAGGTATAAGTAACTTTGAATATTAATGTATAATTTATATAAATATTTTTTAAATTATGATATGATGTTTAAAAATGTAGAAAATTTATGAGGTTTCAGCTGTTTTGATGCGAAAGGTATTGAAAAACTCATGAATTTACTATATTACAGTAGTTTTTTTTATAATAAAGTAGAAATATAAAAAATGAGATAATATTAATGAGATGGCATAAAAAGTTACTATGAATAATAGTTAAAAAAATGATATGCAGCAATTGATTAGAAACATATTTAAGATTTAACGAAAATGATAGAATGATATATAAGAAATCTAGTCGTATAATTTAAAAGTAAAAGGATTTTTATCAGAAAAAATTAAAGAGAATAATTACTTTATCTAGATAAAGTAATTATATGTATTTTGAGAGTATTAATTTAAAAAAAATATATATAATACAAAACTTATTAGATTTTCCTAAGGGGAAAAAATATATAAGATTCACTAATTGATATAGAAATGGTACTAGTTATTTACTGATTTAACTAATAAAAAAGAGGATATAAATAAAAAATATGAAAGTTAAATTAGAAATATAGAAAATAGGAATTGTCCTCAAAAGGCTTTCTAGACCAAAAGGTAGTTTAGAAAAAATTATTTAAGGATACTCTATTTTTAGAAGATATATCTAATTATTGATAGACTGGATATAAAAATATGAAAGGATTAATCTAAAGTATTTTAATGTTTTACTTGTTTTATATATATTTATTTCAGTAATTAAGTTATATAAAGTATTATTTTGAAATCTTTGAATTAGGGTAAAAGTTAATAATAGTATATAAGGAAAAGGAAAGCTGTTTACTTTATATGTTTTTTTTAGTAAAATTGATAATAGTTATATTAGAAGATCTTTATCTATTATGTTAGATGGATTTTAGAAATATTAGTTATATTTTACTGAGAATTAAATTTTTAGAAAAATAATACAAAAAATCTTAGTAATAGCGGTTAAAAGTGAAGGAATAAGAAATGACATTTGAAATTAATGATATTATTAGACAATTTAAATCTAGAACGTTGAAAACAGAAGATGATATTAAAATATATGCTTATAGCGATATTTTTTCTCCTATACAAAAAAAGTATGCTCCTTATACTATATTTCAATCAGAACATACTTTTGCTAAAGGTGGTAGAGTAGATGGAACTATTGCTAATTTAGTTATTGAATATAAAAAGTATAATTATTTCGTGCGAGAAAGAGGAGAAAAGGAAGCACTTTTTGGACGTGAACAAGGTAAAAATGATAGTGGACTTTATCAATATATTTTAAACAGTATAAAAGGTAGTGAGATTAATGATACAATAATGGATACTTTTGGTATTGGTTTTGATGGAGTAAAATGGATTTTTGCAAGATTTGCTAAAGATAATAAGAATCATGAATTAGATTTAACAAGAACTCGTTTTGAAGAACATTATAAATTAAAGCAGAAGGAATTTCCATATAAGTTTGTTTGGCATAAGTTAGATTTTGGTGTTGGTTTAGAAGAATTAGTAGTATTATTTAATTCTACTGAAAAAACAAAAATCACAAAGGATAGTTTATCAACAGTTTTCACACCAAAAAATAAGTTGATTTCTAATGGGATTCTAGATATATACAGAATTATCTCAAATCAACTTGCATTAGATAGTAACCAAAGAACAAAAACTTTATTTTATGAATGGGATAGAACATTTGGTGTCATGTTTGGAAATGAGGAACAAGAAACAGAGTTTAATGAGACATCTGAATCAATAAAAAGACTATACGGTGTGGAAGATTTAGTTGATATAAATTCAAAAGTATTTCTTTTTTCGACACAAACATATTTTAATATCTTTTTAAAATTATTGATAGACACATTTATAAATAAAATTATAGATCCTACCTCTGTTAGTAATTTTAAACCCACTTGGAGTGAAGTAGTATCACTATTTGAAGGAGATAACACTTTAAATTCAAGAATTATTTCAAATTTTTTTGAAATCCATTATTATGAATGGTTTACATATCTTTATGAAAAGGATGATGTTAGAGATATGTTAAACATAATAGAAAATGTTTATATGATGCTTAATAAATTTGATCTGGCAACTTATAAATTACGTCCAGAAAGTGTACAAGATGTTTTACAAGAAATATATATGACTTTAATTCCTGAGAAAATTAGACATCTATTAGGTGAGTATTTTTCTCCCGATTGGATAGTTGAACATTCTTTAGATAGAATTGGATATTATGGGGATATTAGTAAAAAGATAATTGATCCAACATGTGGTTCAGGAGCATTTGTAATTCAAGCATTAAAACGTACAATAAAAAAAGAAAATAATGAAATAAATTATGAAAAATCGAAAATTATAACAAATAATATAGTTGGTTTTGATTTGAATCCGATTTCTGCAGTTTCTGCTAAAGCTAATTATATTTTAACTTTATTTTCATCATTAGAGGATAAATTTTCTGATTTCTCTAATCCAATATCAATTCCTATTTATATCTCGGATTCTGTTTTATCTCCAATAGTCTATTCAGAAGAGGAACAGGAAACTTTTAGAGCACAAACCTCAGTTGGAGACTTTATTATCCCTAAATTTAAAACATTTGAGGAAGGAAGTAACTTTTTAGATAGTATTAGTGATTCGATTAATCAAAATAGGTCATTTGCTGTTTTTAAAAATCTTTTTCTTAAAAAACTTGATTTATCAGAAAAACAAATGATAGTTGTATCTGAAATGTATGAAGATATGATGCGTTATCATAGAAGTGCTCAAGATTCGTTTTGGGGACGAATACTCAAAAATAGTTTTGCACCTGTCATGTTAAAACAAAAATTTGATTATGTTGTAGGTAATCCGCCTTGGATAGCATGGAAATCTATGAGTAAAGTATATCGAGAGGGAACTCTAGAAGTTTGGAAAAGTTATGGTATTTTTGAAAAAAATGCCTATGATAAGAAGACAACGCATGATGATTTTGGTATGGCTGTTACTTATGTTTCTTTAGATCAGTATTTAAAAGAAAATGGAAAAATGTATTTTTTACTCCCATGGACTTTTTTGAAATCAACAAAAGGAGGAGAAGGATTTAGAAAATTATCTATAACAAGAAATAATCAAAAAATTCCAGTTAGTATAATATCAGTTGATGATTATAATGATATTAAGATATTTAAACCTAAACATACGGTTAGAACTATTGGAGTATTATTTGAAAAAGGTATTCAAATGAGTTATCCGATGGATTTATGGTACGAATGGTCGTATAAAGAAAATGTTTCTTTTGAAGCACATTTTAATTGGAGTCAAGTTTCGCAACATATAGAAAGTAATATACTCTCTGCTAAACCGATAGATGAGTCAGATATACAATCATCGTGGTTAACTCTAACAAAGGATGAGTTGAAAATTTGTAATAAAGTATTACTTAATGGTGAGCCTCCAAAATATAGAGGAAGAAAAGGTATAGAACCGGTAGGAGCTAAAGGTGTTTATATTTTAAAGAAACCAAAAAAAAATAATGATGGAACTTTAAATATTATAAATGATATGTCAAGACAAAGAAGGAAAGATTTAAAAGTAAAAGGAGAAAGAGAAGGAAATATAGAAGAAACATTTGTATATCCAATGTTAGGAGGAAGAAACATTCAAAGGTGGAAAGTGATATCTAATGAATTTATTCTTGTTCCACATAAGAAGGATACGCCTTACGGTTTAGATGAGGAAATTTTGGCCTCTGAAGCACCTTTAACCTATTTATGGCTTGAATATTATAAAGAAGGACTTTTGGCAAGTAGAATACAGAGTGGAAAATTCTTTAATCCAAAAACTCAACCTTGGTATCGACTCGATAATGTTGGGGATTATACTTTTTCTGATTTTAAAGTTATTTGGAAAGAACAAGCAAAAAGCTTTGCTGCCGTTGCTGTCGGAAAATATAGTTCTCTTCCCGATTCTGATTTGAGGCTTTTTAATGGATTCGATAAACCAGTGGTGATAGATTCAAAGGTGCTTATGTTAGCAACAGAGTCTATGGAAGAAGCATATTATATTACTGCAATTTTGAATTCAAAAAGTATAAGGGATATAATAGATGCTTATTCAGTTGGATTAAATAGAGGTGTGGATGTATTAAAAAATATTAGAATTCCAAAATTTCATAAAAATATTGATTTACATAGTCGAATAGTTGAAGTTTCTAAGAATATTCATAATATAGCAAAAACTGGAGGAAATGTTACTTTTCTTGAGGAGAAACTTGATAATTTAGTAAAACTACTTTATTAATTGTTTCTTAACTTATGTGTTTATTCGATTATATACTAAATCAGGTGTATTGAAAAATTTTCATCCCCGGATTTCAATTTTATATACAAAAAGACAAAGGATATCTGTCATGTCTAATTTTATAACAAATTCGGTAATGTCAAAATTTTTGTGTAGAAATGATTTGATGTTTTGAATAAAGTTAACTATTTATAAGTTTTATTAGTTCCTATAGTTTTTATTCCTTATAGCTTAATAAGATTTTTCGAAAGATTTTATAAAGAATTCAAAGAAGGCTTGCTCGTGTTCTTAACACGATCATAGAAAATCTAAACTCGTGAAGGGAATAAAAGTTAGTTTATACATATTTCATCTACCATATTCTCTAATCTTTCTTCCTGCCCCGAACTTGACAAAGATTCTAAAAATATATCCCCACTCTAAACTTTATATTATTAAAGTATAGAGTAGGGGTTATTTTAAAATTTTAAACTTCCGACAAAAGATCCAGAAATACATTTTCTGAAATAATTTCTAGTTCCTGTCCATCGAGGATATAAGTTTCAGCTTTTTTCAGTTTAGTTGATTTTCCATCTTTCACATTAGATGAATATTCAAGATTACCAAGAATTAAATAATTTGTTTTCTTAGTAACATTATCTTTGCAAACACCTCCGAGATCTACAACAAGTTGCATTGCATCTTTTCTTACAAAATTTTCTAATGTACCCGTAAAGACGCAAGTTTTATTAAATAGAGGATGATCTTCGTTAAAATCTGTAGTTGTAGCTGTAATATCTTTTGCTCTAATTGATTTATGTGAGAATGATTTTTTAAATTCATCAAAAGAAGTATATTTGGTATTTATATCTTGTAATAAATTCTGATAGCATTCACTTGTAGCTACACAATCAGTTAAAGCCCTATGGTTAGGTAAAGTAACATTGTAATGAGAAGAAATTGTGTTTAGTTTTTGGTTCGCTAATTCTGGTAGAATTTTATTAGAAAATCTCATGATATTTATATAATCATTTGTTAAGAATATATTTTCTTTTTCTAATGCATCGTATATAAAATTAATATCGAAATATACGCAATGTCCAATAAGAATTTCATCTTTTATGAAATTGTAAAAATCAAGTATTACTTCAGATAATTTAGAAGAATTTTTTACCATTTCGTTGGTAATTCCTGTAAGGTCTGTAATAAAACTATCGATTTCGTAATCTGGTTTAACTAGAGAATTAAAACGAGCTATTTCTTTATTATTTTCATATTTAATTGCTGCTAATTCAATAATTTCACAATATTCAGGATCTAGTCCAGTAGTTTCGATATCTAGTATTACATAGTTAGTAGGATTAGAAATAATACTTTTCCCTTTATTCCTTCTTTTATTTTCTCTTGAGTTTTTGAAAGTAATTTTAATTTTCACAATTTTCTCCTTTTTTGTAAAATATGAGTTTATTAAATTTATTTACATGATGATTAAATTATACTTATATGAAGTTTGTAAATATAGTAGTCATATCTTAATTTTAACTTTTAAACATATAGAAATCAATATTAAATATACGTACGTACGTTATTTAGTAAAGAATTAAATATTTATAATCTGATGATAATTTTAAAAATTATTTATGTTATAATAAAACATAACAGATTAAATTAACTATCAAAGTAAAGGAATTGTTAAATGGGAAATTATAATGAGTTACTAACTCTTAGGAACAAAATAGAAAATACACTAAATTATCAACTTTCACTAAGTAATTTAGAATTATATCACAGCAATCTATTTGCTGTTGTTCTGCAAAAGTCTGAATATATTAATCATAAGTTTTTTAGTAATGTTATAGATATTAATAAAAAATATACGAACTTGAAGGTATACAGAGAAAAAAACTCGATTGATTTAACTATCGAGGTTATTGATGAGGATAGTAAGAATCATGTTATTTTTATAGAAAATAAAGTTAAGTCTTTACCTGATGAGAATCAATTAATTCGTTATTCTGAAAAAGATTCTAATGCTAAAGGGATACTTCTTAGTTTAGTTGAACCTGGATTTGATTTTCCTAATAGTTGGTTTAGAAGAAGTTATGGTGATTTAATTGAGTATTATAGTGATTTACTTGAAAAAGTAGATGAGACTTTTAGATTATTCTTAATAGATTATATTGATTATATGAAAAATTTGGAAAAATTTATTGAAAAGATAAGTTATGGTGAATCATACTTTTTAGAAGAGTCTAATAATAAAGTACTTGATGGTATGAGATTAAGGTCGGTTATCGAGAAGATTCACTATGCGAATCTACAGAATAAGATTTCTGATTTAGGGTATAAAACATACTCTGGTAGAATAAGGGGAGGACATCATTTTGGTATTGATCTTCCTATCGAAGGTACTACGTCATCTTTTGATATTCAGATACAAGGAAATCAGTATAGACATAAGGTTAATTTTTCTCTTGAAGATAAAGCAAAAATAGGTGATTTAGAAAGAATATGTGATAGTATAAAAGAGAAAACTTGTCTGTATCATTTCAATCTAGAGGATAATCCAATTTTACAAAAATCATCTTCAAGGAAAAAGTGGAAGTCATATGATAGACGGGATTTTTATGATTATGCACTTATAAAAAAACATGTATCAAGTAAAGAGTTGATTAATTATATAAAAACTGATGTTAGGAAAATTGAAGCGCATCTGAAAATTGTTAAAGAGATTATTTTGGAAAATATGGCTTAAGCATATAATAAATAATTTTATTGGGTGATAATTTATGGGAACAAAAAATAATAAACATCATAGGAGAAATTAATGGAACTAAGAAACGAGAAATTTGTCATCGATAATAAAGAATGTATTGGATATATTTCAGAGAATACACAATATTTATTAATACAACCTGTTGATGAACATGATATAGAAGTATTGGATAACGAAGTAGCAGAAATTGAAAAAAATACAGAAAAACAATTCTCACTTATTGCTTTTAAAATAGAGAATTGGAATAATGAACTTTCTCCTTGGGAAGCACCTCCAGCATTTGGAAAAAAATCTTTTGGTTCAGGTGCTAAAGATACTTTAGAATTTATTGAAAGTAGATTAATACCAACGGTTAAAGAAAAATATAATCTGGATGATGATATCAAATTTATTATAGGTGGTTATTCTTTGGCAGGTTTATTCAGTCTTTGGAGTGCTTATAGGTCGAATACGTTTTCTGGTATTGCTGCAGCTTCTCCTTCTGTATGGTTTAATGGTTGGGAAGAATTTATGGATAATAATACGCCATTAAGTAACACTGTTTACCTAAGTTTAGGTGATACTGAGGAAAAAACGAAAAATAAAGTAATGTCTGCTGTTGGAGATAATATTAGAAAACAGGAAGAACTATTAAAAAATGATAATATAAATACAATATTAGAATGGAATAAAGGTGGACATTTTAGTGATTCAGACATTCGTGTAGCTAAAGCTTTTGTATGGTGTATTGGAAATTTGTGTTAATATTACATTGAATCTTGAGTATATTAAAGTGAATTTTGAATATAGCAGTAAAATTTCAACATATAAATATATTAGTTTAAAAATTTATGAATAATAAGGTAAGAGTTATGACAGAAAAAGAAAAAAATAAAGGTAAAAAATTTAGTGAGATAATTTTTGGAGATAAATATGAACCAATTGATATTGAAAATCTCTCAGATGAGGAATTATGAGCAACAAGATTTGTTGATGGTTGGACAGATGAAGAGGTAGAGAGAATTATAAAAGAATGGGAAAAAAGAGGATTATAATTATCTAAAAAAATGTATTCTTTTGTTCAAGATTTGAATAGTGTTATAGTTGATAAATAGAGAATTGAGGGAATAATAAATGAGTATTACATTAGTAAAAGCAAAAGAATCCGATATGAAAGAAATATGGGAAATGCAAGTAGAGGCATTTAAGAATTTATTAGAAAAGTATCAGGATTATGATATGAGCCCAGCGACAGAAAGTTATGAGAATGTTTTGAATAAATATAAACAACCTTGGACTAGTTACTATTTTATAACTAGAAATAATGAGAAAGTTGGAGCGGTTAGAGTTATAGATAAAAAAGATGGAAGTAGAAAACGTATAGCTCCTATTTGGATTATGCCTGCATATAGAAATCAAGGACTTGCTCAACTTGCTATGAGAGAAGTAGAAAAAATATATGGTTCACATCATTGGCAACTAGATACAATTTTACAAGAACAAGGTAATATTTATTTATATGAGAAGCTGGGTTATAAGAGGACAGGTGAGATAGAAAATATAAAGGATGGGATGGATATAGTGTATTTTCATAAAGATTAAAAATGTTGAATCTTATAAGCCTATTTCCTTTCATTTTATTCTTTTTAATATTATAATTAAGTTATTATTACTAGAAATTTTCGGAGGTAGCACATGAATGAAGTAATTAAAACGATGCTAAATCATCGTACGACTCGTAGTTTTGTAAAAGGAAATGAACTTCATAAGGGACATCTTGAGCAAATCATCGCTAGTTCTAAACAAGGATCTAGTTGGATGAATGGTCAACACTATAGTATTATCGTAACTACAGGTGAGACTAAACAACAAATTGCTGATTTAATCCGTGATAAAGCACCTGGTAACGCGGCTCATATTGAGAATTCTGCAGCGTTCTTAATATATTGTTTAGATTATACTAACATTAAGCTAGCATTTGATATTGAAGGTGGAGAGTTTGATATTTCTAATCAATATGAGCCACTACTTATCGGTACTTTAGATGTTGGTATTGCGATGCAAAATGCTGCTTTAGCTGCTGAGTCTTTAGGATACGGAATTGTTTATTGTGGTGGAGTAAGAAGTTTTGGAGATAAGATTTCTGAATTACTAAATATTCCAAAAAATGCATTGTTCCTATGTGGATTAAGTATCGGTGTTAAAGATGAAGAGTTATCTACGGAAAAAGTTAAACCTAGATTACCAGACGCGGCTAATGTAGGATACAATGAATTCCCTAAATCAAATGTAGAAGTATTAAAAGAATACCGTCAAACTATGGTAGATTTTGCTGAAGAGCGTGAGACAAAAACATGGACTAAGAAATTCGCTGACTTCTATGCACAACCTTCAGGAATAGAAAAAGTAACTAAAGAACTATTAGAAAAAAATGGTTTTGTGAGTGAGAAGGAATAATAAGGATAATTATAAAGGAAAGTATGTAGATGAACATATTTAAATTTTTTAAAAGATTTATTAAACAACCTGAAAACATAGTTGTTGATTATAGAAAAATTACATCAACTGAAGATATTAGTTATATAAATGAATTTATTGCTGTGGATTTAGAGACTACAGGATTAAGTTCATATGAAGATAGAATATTGGAAATTGGTGCTGCTCATTTTAAAGACGGAAAGATAATTAATAAGTTTAACATGCTTATAAATCCTAAAATTCCAATTTCTGCAAAAATTACTAGTATAAATGGCATTACTAATGAAATGGTAAAGAATGAACCATGCGAGTATGAAGTTATTAAATCTTTTTATGATTTTGTTAAGATTCCTGCTAGTAGAGGAATAATTTTTTGTGCGCACAATGCTAATTTTGATTTTGGATTTCTAGAATATGCTTTTAATAGAAGTCAAATTAGTTTAAGTTTGAAGTATATGGATACTTTACAGTTAGCAAAATTATATATAGAAGATATAAAAAATTATAAGCAAAGTACTTTGGAAGAATATTTCAATATTAGTAATGAAAAGTCACATAGAGCTCTTACCGATGCAATAGCATGTGGTGAAATATTTATAAGTTTGATTGAATTATATAGATTAAAATGTAAAGATGGTCCAATAAACTATAGAAAAAAGAAAAATATACCGACAGATGAAGACTTACGAGTTTGTGCACACATTCTATATGTTCTAAAAAGTAGAGGAGTAGACATTGGAACTATTTCATTTTTTAGAAATAGTTCAAAGTATGTTGATATTAGAGTTAATGGTGTAAATTTCTTAAGATTTAAAATTCAAAAAAAAGGTAAATATATTATATGTGATAAGAGTAGAATAGATTTCAATGAGTATGTTAATGAAGATTGCACTGAAACAGAAAGTGGAATTAATTATGCTAGAATATTCTTTTCGAATTCAATGTTATTAAATAGATTATCTGCTTATATTTTTGATTCTTATAATGAAGGAATAGAGAGATGGAATAGTATTTTAGAGTATGGCTTGGATGATGATTTTGAGGAATATTTAGTTAACTCAACAAGTATTGATGAAGTGAAAATGAATGAATTACTTCTTGAAGCAAAGGAAATTGATGATACTATTGAGGTTAAAACAAAAGAAAAGATTAAAATTGATCAAGTAGTATTAACGAAAAAATCTGAAAGAATTCCATTAACTGAAATAGAGAATATTGATGATTGGGATAGAGGATTTGATGAAGGCTTTCCGTTTTATCTAGAAGGTGAAGATGAAAGAAAAGCAGGAAATATAAAAGAGTCTATAAGATTATTTGATATAGCAAGAGAAAAAGGTTATAGTGCACCTGCATTATATCGCTCTTATGCTATGGCGTACAGAAAAATTAAAGACTACGAAAATGAAATACTTATTCTACAAGAAGGTATAGAAAGAGATGAAAGACATAGGGATTCATTAGAAGGACGATTGAATAAAGCTATTGAATTACTATATAAAAAACAAAACTCTAAGAAATAAAATCTAACGTGAAACATTGGTAATACTATGATATTACTGATGTTTTTCTTTTTTTA
>CAURVX010000030.1:0-20984 GCA_963528605.1 uncultured Gemella sp. | reverse complement strand
TTTTGAAAAATAAAGAACAATCACAAGAACTTATAAAAACATTATTAGAAAATATTGGAGAAGATACATCTAGAGCTGGATTACTAGATACACCAAAAAGATGTGTAAAAATGTATGAAGAGTTATTATCTAAAACAAATGTTGATCCAAAAGAGGAAATCAATACATTTTTTGAATCAGATAATGATGAACCTATTTTAGTAAAGGATATTCAGTTCTATTCTCTATGTGAACACCACATGTTACCTTTTTATGGAGTTTGTCACATAGCTTATGTACCGAATAATAAGAAAATTACAGGGCTTAGTAAGTTAGCGCGCCTTGTGGAAAGTGCAAGTCGTAGACTTCAAATTCAAGAAGATATGACACTTATGTTAGTGAAAGCAATAGAAGAACAATTACAACCAAAAGGTGTCTATGTAATTATAGAAGCTGAACATATGTGTATGGCTATGCGTGGAATTAAGAAAATTGGTTCTAAAACAGTAACTAGTAAAAAAACTGGTATTTTCTTAGAAGATACAGAATTAGTTAAGGACATTCAATATAAAATTAAGTTATAGTTTAACAGGAGTAGATTATGAAAGAAAGTAGCTATATTATTATTAGAGCCGAAGTCGATAATGTAAAAGTAATTACGAAAAAGACGAATAATGAAGAAGCTTTAGAGATATTAAATAAGGGAGAAGTTATAATCCTAAATATTTTTGATAATATCGTTAACTTTAAAGTTAAAGGGAGAGCGAGAATAGTATCAAATTTAGATCAAGTAATTTCAGAATAAAAAAGTTCGCAGTAATTTTTCTGCGAACTTTTTATTTTTACTAGAATAGTAATTTGTCTGCTCCACCTAGTTTGTAGTCTAGAGCTGCCATAGCAAGTACGTTAATGAAGTGCCATGGACGGTCAAATTCTGGTTGGAAGAATATATCAGCAAGTGCTAATTGTTCTAATGTCCACTCTGATGCGATAGCTATAGATAAAGCTGCGATAGCACTAGATACGTCATGTTTAGACATAAATTGTGCTCCTAGAACTCTGTGTGTATCTTCATCGAAATAGATCTTCATATGAACTAGATTGTTTTCTTTTCTCATGAAATCTGGGTAAATTCTTTCTTCTACATATTTAGAAGCTACTTTACCATCATATAGACCTACACCATTTTGAGATAATCCAGTACTTACGAATTTGTAATCAAAGAATGATAATGCTGAAGTACCGTTTACTGCAGGCATTTTAGTTTTAGTACCCATAGCGTTTAATGCAGCAACTACACCTTGACGGCGAGCTAGAGTAGCAAGAGCTATTGGTAATTCTCCACGAGTTGGAGCGTATGGAAGAAGTGTTGAATCTCCTCCAGCGTAAACATCTTTTGCAGATGTTTCTAAGTATTCGTTAGTAACAACAAAACCACGTTCTGTCATTTCTAATTCTCCATTTAACCAAGATGCATCTGGACGAACACCAACAGAAACGATAATTGTATCGGCTTCGTATTCACCTTTGTCTGTTACTACAGCTGTAACTTTTCCATTTTCACCTTTAAATGAAAGAACTTTTTCTCCACCACGAACTTTAAGGTTGTGTTTAGCACCTTCTTCAGTAAGAATATCAGTAAGTTCTTGGTCTAGGTATGTGTTTAAGATTCTTGGAGCAAAGTCAACAACAGTTACATCGATACCGTGTTTAGCATAAGATTCTGCTACTTCAAGACCGATGTATCCACCACCAACTACAACTGCTTTTTTACTGTTTTGCATACAATCGTATACAGCTTGAGTATCTTCAGGTCCACGGAAAGTGTGGATGTTTTCTAATTCGATTCCTTCGAATGGAGGCTTAATTGCTGCGCCACCAGGACTTAGTAATAATTTATCGTAACTTTGTTTTTCTTCACCAGCTGCTGTTTTAACAACAACGTATTTTTCTTTTGAATTTAATCCTACAACATCGCTGTTACAGTGGATGTTAATACCTTGAGAACGGTAAGACTCCTCTGTTGCAAAGTGTAGTTCAGATAACGCTTTAGATGTCCCATCTAAATAAGATTGGCTACCTCAACCCATAAATGAAGCCCCAGCGCCTCTTTCATATAAATGAATTTCAGCATTAGGCTCGTTTTTTAAAATAGTTTGAACAGCTTCGTAACCGAAGTGAGATGTTCCAACAACTACATATTTCATTTGTTTTCCTCCTAATAAAAATTTTAATTTTTGAATTCTCTCCGTATAATTACTATTATAAGATTATACAGATAGAATTATAACATATATTGCTATAATATAAAAATAATATGCATTAGAAAATAGATAAAAATAGCTTTGTTATCGCTTTGTTTTTTGTTATTATATATTAGATTATAAGGATTTAAGTTAGATATTTATATATTAATAATTTTTTATTAAGTTTTAATTAATAGGATAAACAATATGATTTGACTTTTTTTGACTTTTGTTTTATTATATATTTCAGTAGAGAAAGAAAAATACAGAAAAAATTTTTAAGAGGTTATTAATATGATTAAACCATTATTTGATAATGTATTATTAAAAAAAGTAGAGGAAGAAAAAGCAACTACAAGTGGAATAGTTTTAGCTTCAAAAGAAGAAACTTCAAATATAGCGATTGTAGTTGCATTAGGAGAAAGCTGTTTATTATCAAAAGATAATGACGGAGAACTCTCTGAAGGAAGTAAAGTAGTATTTTCAGATAATTATAAAAAAGTTAATTTTAAAAATGAAGAGTACTATTTAGTAAATGAAGAAGAAGTTCTAGCTGTTATTGAAGATTAGGAGGAAACATGGTTAAAGAATTAAAATTTTCAGAAGATGCTCGCCAATCTATGAAAGTTGGTGTTGACAAATTAGCAAATGCTGTCAAAATTACATTAGGACCAAAAGGAAGAAATGTAGTTTTAGATAGAAAATTTGGCTCTCCACTAATTACTAATGATGGGGTATCAATTGCCAAGGAAATAGAATTAGAAGATCCATATGAAAACATGGGAGCAAAATTAGTAGCTGAAGTTGCTAATAAAACAAATGAAATCGCAGGTGATGGAACTACGACTGCAACTATTCTTGCACAGGCTATGATAACTGAAGGGCTAAAAAACGTTACTAGTGGAGCTAATCCTATTGGTATACGAAAAGGTATGGAAAGAGCGGTGAAAGTAGCTGTTGAACGTCTTCGTGAAATTAGCGTGACGGTAGATTCTAAAGATAAAATAGCTCAAGTAGGTGCTATTTCTGCAGCTGACGAAGAAATCGGAAGATTTATTTCAGAAGCTATGGATAAAGTTGGAAATGATGGAGTCATAACTATTGAAGAATCACAAGCGCTTGATACAACTTTAGAAGTAGTAGAAGGAATGCAATTTGATAGAGGATATTTATCTCCGTATATGGTAAGTGATACAGAAAAAATGATTGCTGATTTAGATAATCCTTATGTTCTTGTTACTGATAAGAAAATTAGTGCTGTTCAAGAAATCTTACCAGTATTAGAAGAAGTAGTTGCAGCAGCTAAACCTTTATTAATTATTGCAGATGATGTTGAACAGGAAGCTGTTGCGACACTTGTTGTAAATAAATTACGTGGTACATTTAATGTTGTAGCTGTAAAAGCTCCAGGATTTGGAGAAAGAAGAAAAGCTATTTTAGAAGATATTGCTATATTAACTGGTGGAACATTAATTACTGATGATTTAGGTTTAGAATTAAAAGATGCTAACATAGCAATGCTTGGAAAAGCTGCTAAAGTAAATGTTACTAAAGATAATACTGTTATTGTTGGTGGTAAAGGTGATAAAGAAAAGATTGAAAGCAGAACACAACAGATTAAAGTATTGTATGCAGAATCGAGTTCCGAATTTGACCGTGAGAAATTACAAGAAAGATTAGCTAAGTTATCGGGTGGGGTAGCTGTAATTAAAGTAGGAGCAGCAACTGAAACTGAACTAAAAGAAAGAAAACTTAGAATTGAAGATGCTTTAAATTCAACTAGAGCTGCTGTAGAAGAAGGTATTGTTCCTGGTGGAGGAACAGCGCTAGTTCAAGTAATCTCTGAGGTTGAAAAACTAGAAGCAACAGGTGATGAACAAACTGGAATTAATATTATTAAAAAAGCTCTAGAAGCTCCTGTTCGTCAAATTGCAGAAAATGCCGGTCTAGAAAGTAGTGTTATTGTAGCTAAGCTTAAAGAGGTTGAAGTAGGGTATGGATTCAATGCTGCTACTGAAGAGTGGGTAGACATGATAAAAGCTGGAATAGTAGATCCAACGAAAGTTACACGCTCAGCATTACAAAATGCTGCAAGTGTATCAAGTTTATTCTTATCAACAGAAGCTGTTGTAGCTGATGTTTCAAAGGATGAACCGATGCAACCACAAATGCCAATGATGTAGAATTAATAGCTAAAACAAATAATTTGAATAATTGGCTATGATATTATAAAATAAATTCATATAAATTAAAGGAGACAGAAACAATGAGAGAAATCACAGATAAAGAATTTTTTGAATTATCAAAAACTGATAGTGTAAAAGTATTTGACTTTTGGGCACCATGGTGTGGTCCATGTAAAATGTTAGCGCCAGTATTAGAAGAAGTTGCTAGCGAATTTTCAAACATTGAATTCTACAAAGTTAATGTAGACGAAAATCAAGAAGCTGCTGGTGAATTTGGAATTATGTCAATCCCTACGCTATTAATCATGAAAAATGGAGAAGTACTAGAAGAAAAAACTGGATACCAACCAAAAGAAGCATTAGTAGAACTACTATCTAAATTTTAATAGGAAAAAGCTACGGAATTAATATTCTGTAGCTTTTTCCTATTAAAAATAAAAGAAGGAATAGCATGTGATTAAGCCATTCCTTCTTTTTGTTTTTATTTTATTAATAATTTTTTAAATATTGATCAATTTCCCAATCGGTAACTTGAGTTCTAAATGAATCCCATTCGATTGATTTTGCTTCTATAAAGTTATAGAAGATGTGATCACCTAATGCATCCTTCATGATAGGCGAAATTGATAATTCTTTTAGTGCTGTATAAAGTGTTGAAGGTAATTCGTCTATACCGTTTGCTATTCTTTCTTCACGAGTCATAACATAAATATTACTTCTAACTTCAGGTGCTGGAACTAGTTTATTTTCAATTCCGTCTAGACCTGCTGCTAAGATTGTTGTCATAGCTAAGTATGGATTTGCAGCTGGATCTACTGATCTAACTTCCACACGTGTAGATTTACCACGTGCAGCAGGAATACGAACTAGAGGTGAACGGTTTGAAGTTGACCATGCAACATAGCAAGGTGCTTCATAACCAGGTACTAAACGTTTATATGAGTTTACTGTTGGATTACAAATAGCTGTGAAACTACGAGAATGTTTAAGGATTCCTGCGATAAAGTGTGATGCTACTTCACTTAATCCATTTTCACTGTTTTCATCATAAAAGCTGTTTTCACCATTACTGAACATAGAAACGTTACAGTGCATTCCAGATCCATTAATACCAAAAATTGGTTTTGGCATGAATGTCGCATGTAAACCGTGTTTTCTAGCAATAGTTTTTACAATTAATTTAAATGTTTGAATATTATCGCAAGCTGAAATTACATCGTCATATTTGAAGTCGATTTCGTGTTGACCTGGAGCAACTTCGTGGTGACTTGCCTCGATATCAAATCCTAGACGCTCAAGCTCGAGAACGATGTCACGGCGTACGTTTTCTCCTAAATCAACAGGAGCAAGATCGAAATAACCACCATTATCATTTAATTCTAAACTTGGTTCACCATTTTCTTTTAGTCTGAATAAGAAAAATTCTGGTTCTGGTCCAAGGTTTAAAGTATCAAAACCTAATTTTTTCATTCTTTCAAGTGTTCTTTTTAAATTACCACGAGGATCACCAGCAAAAGGTTTTCCATCTACAGTATAAACGTCACAGATGAAACGAGCTACTTTACCGTATTCGCTATCCCAAGAAAATACTAAAAATGTGTTTAAATCAGGGTAAAGATACATGTCACTTTCTTCGATTCTTACAAAACCTTCAATCGATGAACCATCAAACATCATTTTATTATCTAATACTTTTTCAATTTGACTAACAGGTACTTCTACATTTTTGATTGTACCAGTAATATCAGTAAATTGTAATCGAATATACTTAACGTTTTCATCTTCAATTCTTTTAATTATTTCTTCTCTAGTAATAGTTTTAGCCATGTTGTCTCCTTATTTTGTAGAAAATTATTGTAAAAAAATCTAACACTAAAATTTATTCTTTTTGTTGTTATAAAATCTAGATAAATCACCACGTCCAATTGAGCGTTCTCTAGGTAAACCGTTTGGTCCTGCGAAAATATCGTTATGGATAATCTGTCTGATTTGAGTTGTTTCAGCAGGTACCTCTTTTTCATTAATGATTTCATCGATAGCTTTTAGACTAAAGCCTTTTGTCAGTAGGTCTTTAATAGTCAATAATTTATCGATATCATTAAAAGAAAAAAGCCTAGTATTACCTTCAGTACGTTTTGGAGTGAAGAGTTTTTTTTCTTCATAGTATCTTATTTGTCTTGCAGTAAGTTGAGTAATTTTTGTTACTACACTTATGGAAAAAACTGGAAGATTTTTTTGTAATTCTTTAAACCCCATAATAGTACCTCTCTATTAAGATTTTGTGAAATAAATATTTTATATCTATATAATATGATAACAAAAAAAATAAACAAAATAAAGTGTATGTTAGAAAATCTAACAAAGTAAAAATATGTAAACATAATGAGAGGTTTTATATGTGTTTTTTATATTTATAGAAGAAAGTATGTTTAAAAATTTTTAAAATCATGATAAAATAAGGTTATATAAAAAAGAAAGGATGATAGTATGGCGATATTTTTATCTGTTATAGTTTTTATTATAACTTTTGTATTATTACTAGGTTCATACATAGTGTTAGTAGCAAATAATAAAATAAAAAGAAGACGTATGGATAAAGTATTGAAATTGGTGGCTGCATACAGTTTAGTTACTGCATTAGTATACTGCTATCAATATTTATACTTATAAAAAATATATATTACAATTAAATATTAAGTTTGGATGTGAAAATTTTGAAAAAAGATTCCTTGTTTAAAGGGACTGCGATACTTAGTTTAAGTTTGATTTTAACGAAAATTTTAGGGGCGGTATATCTTATTCCTTTTTATCAGATAATTGGTGGAGAGGAGCAAATGGCTTTATTCAATTATGGATATAGTTATTATGCTACAATACTCGAGATATCTGGAGCAGGAACACCTCTTGCAATAGCAAAATTGGTTGCCAAATATAACGCAATAGGAGCATATAGTGTTAGTAGAAGAATTTATAAACTAGGATCTTGGTTATTATTAGTAATGGGGATAGTTGGTTTTTGTATCTTATTTTTTGGTTCGGGATTTATATCGGAACAAATTCTTATAAGTAATCAACAAAAATTTACTCCACAAGATGGTGCCTTGGTGCTTAAAAGTTTAAGTTTTGGTATTCCATTAGTTTTAGTATCTTCAGGTCTAAGAGGATTATTCCAAGGGCATGAGATAATGTTACCTTCAGCACTGAGTCAATTTATTGAGCAGGTAGCTCGAATTGCATTTATGTTAGGTGCGACATACTTCATTATGAAGGTACTAGGATATGGAGTAGTTGAGGGGAATATTAGTGCTACATTTGCAGCTGCAGTTGGAGCTGTTTTTTCTTTAATTACACTTTTCTTTTTTTATTCTAAAAATAGACGAAGTTTAGATTTTAATATAGAAGATGATGAAGTACAACTTGACATTTCAACATCAGCATTAGTGAAGGAATTCTTCTCAGTTTCTATACCGTTTATATTTATAGTAGGTCTATTTCCAATTCTAAATATTATAGACCAACATAATTTTATTCATGGGATGACAGAAATAGGGAAAGCGGATATTGTAGATGGAAGATTCTCAGCATTACAGCTTGTTAATAAAGTAGTAATGATTGCTGTTGCTATTGCACCGGCATTTTCTAGTACATTTTTACCTTCTATAACAAGACTGTTTGCCCAAGGTGATAGAATAACTGTTAGTAGTCAAATAAATAAAGTTATTTTGTCACTAATGATGATTGTACTTCCAGCTCTAGTTGGAATGTATGTTCTTGCTGATCCAATTTATTCTGCTTTTTATAGTAGAAGTTTAGAAAATGCTGATTTACTAAGATTTTATTTACCGTTAGCGGTGTTATATTCTATTTATAGTTTAACAAGTATAATAATGCAAGCTGTAAATAAACAACTACTAAATCTTGCAGCGATTATAGTGGGGTTGGTAGTTAAGTATGTAACTATTACTCCATTTGTAATGAAATTTGAGACAAATGGTGTGATTTTATCTTCAATCACAACTTACCTTGTGATGATTAGCATAAACTTAGTAATTATAAATACAGCGGTTAGACTTAAAATTTTTGAGTTCTTCACTAGATTATTAATAATCTTAAGTAGTTGTTTTATCATGTTTATCACAGTGGCAGCTATTTATGAATCTATATTATCTAACTTTGTTATTGAATCAAAAATTTCAAGTATGATATTAATTATGATTTGTGCAATCTTTGGTATTCTAATCTATTTCTTCAGTATAACTATGATGAAATTCGATGAATATTTATTTGGTAGAAAAATCAAAATTTCATCTTTAAGAAGGTTAAGGAGATAAGCATAGTGAGGTTAGATAAATTTATTAGTGCAACTACGACATTAAGTAGAGCAGAAGCGAAAAAAATTATTAAAAAGGGAATATTAATTAACGATAAATTAATAAAAAGTCCTGATTATAAAGTTGATGAGAGCAATGATCAGGTAATTTTATATGGAAAAAGGTTAGTTTATCAAAAATATGTTTATATTATGATGAACAAGCCGCAAGACACGATATCTGCAACAGAAGATGCGATTGAGAAGACAGTTGTGGATATTTTAAAAGAAGAAGATTGCATTCACAAAGTATTTCCTGTCGGTAGACTTGATAAGGATACTGAAGGACTTATGTTACTGACGAATGATGGAGAGTTAGCTCATAGATTGATATCTCCCAAAAAAGATGTAGTAAAAAAATACTATGTTGAGGTTAGTGGAGAATTGAAAGATACGCATCTTTCTATTGTTGAAGCTGGTGTAACACTAGAAGATGGATATAAGTGTAAGGCTGCTAAATTAGAAATACTAGAAAGCAGCGATGATGAGAGTAAAGCAAATATATACATAACTGAAGGGAAATTTCATCAAGTGAAAAGAATGATGAAATCATTAGGGACAACGGTAACATATTTAAAGAGATTATCTATTGGTAGTTTAAAATTAGATGGGAGTCTAAAATTAGGTGAATATAGATATTTAACAGAAGAGGAACTAAATAAATTAAATAAATAACGGAGGGATATATAATGAATATCGATTTTAAAAAAGAGGTTCTTAATCATAAGGAGGACTTACTTAAAGATTTATTTGAGTTATTGAGTGTACGTTCAATTTTAGGAACAGATATAACTGAGGAAACTCCATTTGGAGGTGGACCAAGAGAAGCATTAGATTTAATTTTATCTTTTGGTGAACGTGATGGTTACAAGACTAAATTAGTGGAAAATAAAGCTGGACATATTGAAGTAGGTCAAGGTGAAGAATTATTTGGTATTCTTGGTCACGTTGATGTGGTTCCTGTAGTTGAAGCAGACTGGACTAGTCATCCATTTAAACCAGAAATAAGAGATGGAAAAATATTTGCTCGTGGATCATTAGATGATAAAGGGCCTACAATGGCAGCTTATTACGCTGTCAAGCTATTAGATAAACTTGGTGTAAAATGGAATAAACGCGTAAGGGTTATTATTGGGAGTGATGAAGAAACTGGATTTAGATGTGTTGAAGCGTATTTTAAACATGAAGAACAACCAGCTTCAGGATTTACACCAGACGCAATGTTCCCATTAGTGTATGCTGAAAAAGCAAGAGCAACTTTCGACCACAAATTGAAATTTGTGGTCGAAGATGGAAACTATAATTATAAACTTATTAAATTTAACGGTGGTCAAGTTCTAAATATGGTTATTGCCAGTGCAAAAGCGGAATTAGTTGGTGAAGTATCAGATATTAAAGAAAAATTTGAAGATTTCTTACTGCAAGAAAAACTAGAAGGTGAAGTTATTGTTGAAGATACAATTAAACTTACACTTAAAGGTAAAGCTGCTCACGGTTCAACTCCACAATATGGAATTAATGGTGCAACAAAATTAGCAGAATTTTTGAGTACATTAGGATTAGATAATAATGGTAAAAACTTTGTAAATTATATAGTTGATAAACTTGCTAATGATCCATTCGGCGGAAAATTAGGAATTGATTATTCTGATAATGAAATGGGAGAAGCTACATATAACTATGGTATTCTAGATTATGATTTAGAGAAAAAAGTTGGTATAGTTTCAACGGATTGTCGTCATCCTATGAAGTTTGATTTAGTAGCTAGACTGAATGGAGTTAAGGTAGACAATATTGATATTGAAGTTACAAGTACTAAAGAAGCTCATTATGTACCGAAAGATGATGAATTAGTAATTACACTAATGGATGTTTATAGAAAATACACAGGGGATACTAAAAATGATGCGTTTGTATTAGGTGGAGGAACATATGCACGTTGTCTTAAAAAAGGTGTTGCATTTGGGTTACTTTTCCCTGGTAAAGAAGATACTATGCACCAAGCAAATGAATATTTAGAAGTAGAAGATTTATTATTAGCCACTGCAATCTATGCAGAAGGAATTTACAAACTTTGTTGTGAACAATAAATTTTATAAAAATATTTATTTGATATAATGTTTATTTTATAAGAAATAAGATAATAAGCAATCTCAAAGATATTAATTCTAATTTTTGTATATATAAATTATAATATCTTTGAGATTTTTAATTTTAGTTACAAAATAGCATCTTGAAAAAAATGGTTAAAGAATGTAAAATATATAGTGCATTATAATTTTTAAAAGAGATTGAAGAAAGGAGCAGTATAAAATATGTCTAAAGAATATTATCAGATGGGCTGGACTTTAGATGATACGTATAATGAAGATTATTTTTGTTCGAGAGATAATCAACGTTACTTTATTAAAAAAAATACTACTCCGATGATAGCAACTCTTTCTGCAGAAGGCATTGTACCTAGATTAAGATGGACTAAGCGAATTAGTAATGGAGATGTATTAATTGCGCAAGACTTTGAACATGGTAGAACGTTAAATACGGAAGATATGACAGATAAACGTATACCTGAAATTTTAAAAAAAGTTCATGGATCATCAAAATTAAAAAAAATTATGAAAGCTCAAGGGTATGCTGAAGAAACAGCAGTCAGATCGCTTAGTAATTTGAAGTCGATTATTGCTGATGACCTTAGAAAAAATAGTAATATTGTTGATGCATTAAATTATTTAGAGAAGTGTTTACCAGATGACGATGTAGAATATACACCTTGTCACACGGATTTACATAAAGATAATTGGTTACTTTCAGATCAAGGCAAGTTATTTTTAGTAGACTGGGAACACTCTATACTTTGTGACCCTGCTATTGATATTTCATTTGTATTATATCGATATATTCCACAAAATGAATGGAACGAGTGGTTAAAAATTTATGGGCAAGAACCGACAATAAAATATAGAAATAGACTAAAGTGGTATATAACTTTACAATCTGTCATAATGATTGTTTGGTATCATGAGAAGAAACAATTATCAGAAATGAACTCATGGCTAGTCTTTTTAAATAGTATTTTTAACGATTTTATATAAGCATTAAGTAGGAAAATCCTAATTAATGCTTTTATTTTTTTTATAATCGGTGTAAAATAGAAATAGTTGCGTAATTTATTCTTTATAGAAGAAACCAATATTTGAATATATTATGATAAATGAAATTAATGGAGAGATGGTATGAGTATAAAACAATATAAATTATATCTAATAGACTTAGATGGTACTATCTATAATGGTGATAAAAAGATAAAATATGCAAAGGAGTTTGTTGATTATCTAAATACAAATAACATAGACTATTTATTTTTAACTAATAATTCAACTAGACAACCTAAAGAAGTTGCTGAATACTTAAAGAATTTTGATATAGATACATCAGAGGAACACGTATTTACATCAAGTGATGCTACTAAAATTTATCTTGAAGGTAAGGGATATAAAAATTTATATGTAATAGGTGAAAGTGGACTGAAAAACACTTTAAGTTCATTTAATCAAAAAGAAAATGAAGATGGTGTTGATGCTGTTGTAGTAGGTCTTGATAGAAAACTTACATACGATAAACTTGCTATAGCGGCCAGAGCTATATTAAATGGATCTGAACTTATCGGAACTAATCCAGATACACTATTACCAACAGCTAATGGATTTATACCCAGTAATGGAGGTCAAGTTAAGTATCTAGAATATGCAACTTCTACACCAGCTACATTTATAGGAAAACCAAGTAAAATCATTATGGAAAGTGCTATGAATCTATTTAGTTATAGCAAAGACGAAATTGTAATGGTTGGGGACAACTATGATACAGATATTATGTCTGGTATTAATGGTGGAATAGATACAATTCACGTTCAAACAGGTGTTACAAGTGTAGAAGATTTAGAAACTAAAGAACATAAACCGACTTATTCTATTGAAAATTTATTCGAATTAGTTAAATAAAAGGAGAATGCATGATTATTAAAACAGAAGAACAATTACAAAAAATGAAAGAGATAGGTTTCATCTGTGCTACTATTCGCGATGAAATGGTTAAAAAAGCAGTACCAGGTGTTTCAACAAAAGAATTAGATAATATCGCTAAAGAATTATTTGAAAAATATGGAGCGAAATCTGCTCCAATTACTGAGTATGATTTCCCAGGATATACGTGTATTTCATTAAACTATCAGGCAGCCCATGGAATACCTTCTAGTACAAAAATACTAAAAGATGGTGATCTGCTTAATATTGATGTATCAGGTTGTAAGGATGGTTATTATGCTGATACAGGTATTTCTTTCGTTGTTGGTAAGGTAGATGATCCAATGAAAGAAAAAGTATGTGAAGTTGCTAAAGAAGCTTTTTACGAAGGAATTAAACATGCTGTAGCAGGAAGAAAAATAAACCAAATTGGTAAACATGTACATAAAAAAATAAAAGAACATAAGTTGGAAGTAATTGAAAACCTAACTGGTCATGGAATTGGAACTTCATTACACCAAGAACCACAACATGTGTTTAATTATTTTGATCCATGGGATAATCTAATCTTAAAACATGGTATGTGTTTAGCTGTTGAACCATTCGTTTCAACAAAAGCTAAAACTGTAGGAAATTCAGATAGAGATGAATGGGAATTAGTAGCGAATGATGGTTCATATATAGCTCAGTATGAACATACGATTGTTGTCAGAGAAAATGCTGAACCATTAATATTGACTAAAATTGATTAATTTTTATTGGAAAAAGTTGACAAGTTATTAAAAATGTTTTAAGATACTACTTATTATAAAATTATGGAGAGAAGAAAATGGCAGAAAATTTAGTAATAGTCGAATCTCCTTCTAAGGCAAAAACTATTGAAAAATATCTAGGGAAAAAATATAGAGTAATATCTTCAAAAGGTCATGTAAGAGATCTTCCAAAAAGTAGAATGGGAGTGGAAGTACTAGATAATGGAAATGTAGATGTTGATTACATTTCTATAAGAGGGAAGGGCGATGTAATTAAGTCTTTAAAAAAAGAAGCCAAAGGAAAGAAAGTATTCCTAGCATCCGATCCCGATAGAGAAGGAGAGGCAATAGCTTGGCATATTGCACATATTTTAGGATTAGATAATAATTCTGATAACAGAATTGTTTTTAACGAAATAACAAAGGACGCGGTAAAAGATGCTATAAAGCATCCACGTAAGATAAATACTGACTTAGTTCAGTCACAACAAGCTAGAAGAATATTGGATCGTTTAGTTGGATATAATATTTCTCCTGTACTTTGGAAAAAAGTAAAACCAAAGCTATCTGCAGGAAGAGTGCAAAATGCAGCTCTAAAGCTAATTGTTGATAGAGAAGAAGAAATTCAAAAATTCGTTCCACAAGAATATTGGTCTATACCAATCGATTTTATAAAAAATAGAAAAGTCTTAACGGCTAATTTCTATTCTTATGAAGGGGAAAAACTTAAACTTGAAAGTAAAAAAGATGTAGATAAAATAAGAAAAGCGATAAAAGGTGAGACATTTAGAGTTATCGATGTAACAAAAACTAATAAAAATCGTAATGCACCGAATGTGTATATTACTTCTACAATGCAACAAGATGCTTCAAGAAAGATTAACTTTAAAACACGTAAGACTATGAGTGTTGCTCAAGAATTGTATGAAGGTATTAACCTTAAAAAGTTAGGTGGGGTTACCGGTTTAATTACATATATGAGAACGGACTCTACGAGGGTTTCTGATGAAGCTGTTAAAATGGCTAGTGATTATATACTAAACAATTTTGGTAAAGAATATCTAGCATCAGCAGTTAAAGCTAGAAAATCAAGCAAGAATGTTCAAGATGCCCATGAAGGAATTAGACCTACAAATGTTAATTTCACGCCAGATAGTATTAAAGAATACTTATCAAATGACCAATATAAGTTATATAAACTTATATGGGAACGCTTCTTAGCTAGTCGTATGAGTGCTGCAGTTTATGAAACAAGTACAACAACGTTTGAAAATAATAAAGTTGTTTATAGAGGCTCACATTCTAAGTTACTGTTTAATGGTTTTTTAGCGGTATTGAAGGAAAAAGAGAAAGTAAAACTTGCTCCAGAATTTGAGATTGGGGAAGATGCTAAAGTCAAAGAAATAAAAGAAGAACAACATTTTACTCAACCACCAGCAAGATATTCAGAAGCAAAATTAATAGCTGAACTTGAAGAACTGGGAGTAGGACGTCCTTCAACTTATGCTACAATTGTTGATACATTGCAAAAGAGATATTATGCAAAATTACAAAATAAAGTATTTACACCAACTGAACTAGGAACACTAGTTAGTAAGATAACAGAACAATATTTCCCTGATATTATAAATACTAAGTTTACAGCTAATCTTGAGAGTCAATTAGATGATATAGCAGAAGGTAAAGTAAGTTGGGAAAAAACTATATATAATTTCTATAGTAATTTTAGAAAAGATGTTGAAAAAGCAGAAACTGAAATTGAAAAAGTAGAGATTAAACAAGAATTTACTGGAGAAAGCTGTCCAGAATGTTCTTCACCACTTGTATTTAAGTTAGGTAAATTCGGTAAGTTTATTGCTTGTTCTAATTTCCCTGACTGTAGATACACTAATACTATCCAAAAAAAGGTTGGAGTGACATGTCCAAAATGTAAGAAACATGATATTTTAGAGAAGAAATCTAAAAAAGGTAAACTATTCTATGGTTGTGAAGGATTCCCAGAATGCGATTTTGTTTCATGGGATAAACCTATAAATAGAAGTTGTCCAAAATGTGAGAATATCTTATTTGAAGGAAAAAAAGGTGTTCAATGTGCACATTGTGATTATAAAGAAGAAATAAAAAAATAGAAAAAATTAAAAGGATTTGATAAATGCTCTCAATTATCAAATCCTTTTGTCATTAATATGATATATTATTATAGAAAATTAATTATTTGGAAATGGTTGCATTATTGATATATTAGAATTATAAACGAAATACTTTATATGCAACCTCTTTTAATTGTCAGAAAATTTTAAACATTTATCCAACAAAAGAGGTAATATTTTTAAAAATCTATTGACAAATGTTAATAAATATATTATTGTATATAACATATTAAAAATTAATTGAAAATACTTGGAGGAGATTACATGTCGAAATTTTTAAAGAAAAATCCATACGTATCAATTGGACTTATGCTATTTGCACTATTCTTTGGTGCTGGTAACTTAATTTTCCCAGCATTCTTAGGACAAAATGCTGGAACAAACTTATCTACAGCGATGATTGGATTTATTATTATGGGAGTGGGATTACCACTATTAGGAGTTATTGTAATGGGATATTCAGGAGCTGAAGACCTATTAGATTTATCAAGTAGAGCAGGAAAAGTATTTGGTGTTGCTTTTACAACTTTATTATACTTAACAATTGGTCCTTTCTTTGCAATTCCTAGAACAGGTACTACTACTTATGAATTAGGATTATCTAGCTTTGTAGCACCAGAAAATACTACAATTGCTCAAGCTGTTTTCTTAGTATTCTTTATGGGGTTAACATTATGGTTAGCTATTAGCCCTAATAAATTAGTAGATAGAATCGGAACTGTTATCACACCAGTTTTACTACTTTCAATGGTTGTTTTAATCATTGCATCATTAGTTAAACCAATGGGTGTAGCACAAGAACCTACAAAAACTTATCAAACTACTTCATTAGCATTTACAAATGGACTGATGGAAGGTTATAATACAATGGATGCATTAGCATCATTAGTATTTGGTATTATCGTAATCAACTCTGTAAAATTATACGGAGCAAAAACTAAAAAAGAAGTATTTAGCAATACAGCTAAATCAGCAATCATCGCTGCTGTATTATTAGCTTTAGTATATGTATTTATTTCTAATATCGGAGCAACATCAGTTTCTGTTTTAGGATTACAAAAAACAGGAGCAGGAGTATTAACTGGGGCAACAACATATTACTTTGGTAATGTTGGTAAATTATTATTATTCGTTATCGTATTCTTAGCTTGTTTAACTACAAGTGTAGGATTAGTAACAGCTTGTGCTTCATTCTTCGTAAGACTTTATGATAAAGTTAGTTATAAAACGTATGCTATCGCATTAACATTATTCTCATTTGCAGTAGGTAACTATGGATTAGCAGCAATCATCCAAGGAGCTGTTCCAGTACTTGTTTTATTATATCCATTAACAATGGTATTAATTTTACTAGGATTTTTAAACAACTTCTTTGGAGGTAAAAAAGTAGTTTATGTTTGTACAGTTTTATTCACTGGATTATTTAGTTTATATTCTACTGTAGCTTCAACATTTAAGCTTGCAGTACCTGCAGTTGATAATGTACTAGCTAAAGTAAACTTCCTTCCAGTACCAGCTGATTTTGCATGGTTAAACTATGCATTAGTAGGATTTGTACTTGGGATTGTATTAACATTCTTTGTAAAAGAAAATAAATAACTATACGTAAGATGGTAGAGGAAATTTCTTCTATCATCTTTTATTTTTTAACTATTGTTTTGACATTAGGTTAAAGCAATGGTATTATTATAAGATGTAATCTAATATTTAAAGAGATAAAATGAATATAATAACAAAACATTACACTAATGTTATTTTTTATAGGAGAAATAATGGTTTTAGAATTTAAAGAATATACAAAAAAAATAAAAAGAGATACGATATTAGAACTTGATTTCAGAGTTGAAACAGGAGAAATATTAACTATTGTTAATAATAGTTCTGCAAGTTTAGAATTATTAAAAGATTCATTTAGACAAAGAACTAAGTTTAAAGGTGAGATTCTTTTCGATGGTGAGAGTATAAATAATCAGAGACTTTTATTTGCTAAAGATTTTGGTTTTTATAATGATTTATCATTATTAAAAAATTTGAATAAAGCATTATCTCTATTTAATATAAAAGCAACTGAAGAAGAGTTAGTTGGGGATTTAGAATTCTTAAACTTGAATTCTAGTAGAAAATATAAAGATTTAGAATCGAATGAAGTAACAAAATTTCATATTCTATTTTCAATTCTAGTAGATCAAAATGTATTGATTGTTGATAACACTGAAGAAAGCTTAACTACTGAGGATAAAGAGGAGATAAGTGAATTAATTCTTGATAAATCAAACAATGCGAATGTTATCATTTCAGATACAATGCTTAATAGTTTTAATAGTATCGCTGATAAAGTTCTAGTTATTACTGACGGAATTAAATCATACTTTGGAAGTTTAGAAGACTTATTAATATTAAAACAACTTACAGCTATAAATGTTTCTAGTCAAGAAAATCTAGATAAAATTTTAGAAGGGTATCAATTTACTATTTATCACAATAATGAAATAGTAGTAAGAGAAGAAGTTCTTGAAGAAGTAGTGTATGCTTTACTGAAAAATAACATAGAAGTATTTCAAATTCGTAATTTAGGTGAAAAAATTAAATTATATGAGGGCGAGGCTGATCTATAATGTTGTTTGCAATAGAATTCGGAAAGTTATTTAGACGTAAATTTAATTATTTATTTATTATTATTTTATCGTTAATTAACTTTGCATTTGTATATAAACTAGACTTATTGGCTGCGTATTATGATAAGTCAATATTAGATATTATATTTTCAATAATTCTTAAAGTGAATATGATAATTGTAATTTTTATAATGGGATTAAATTACATATATTCATACAGAGAAGACTATATTTCAAAAGTCAATGTTCTTTTGGAAATAAGAAAAAAGAAAACAATAAGAGATATCTTATCTATTTTAGCAAATTTAATTTATTTTTTAGTTTACTATGTTATAGTAATCGCATGCTTTGTAGGAATAATTTTCTTGAGAAAAAGAAATATTTTTGAAGAGTTAAAAACATTAATGTTGAATGTTAATACAGCAGGATCATTCGCTACGATGCTAGTTTTATTATTCGTGTTTTCTAATCTTATTTTCTTATTAGCTTTAACACTATTTAATAACACAAACTTGGCAATTTCTTTCTCACTCTTATATTTCATAGGAGGAGAAGTTATAGCAAATATGATAAAATCTAGATTTTCTGTACCAGCAGAAAGAATAGATAATAGTGTATTAACTATCTTTACTAAATCATTTAATCTATTAAATCAGAATATTACTTTTAGTCTAGGTAACTTTTTACCACTAGTATTAAACATGTTAGGATTAATCATAGTCATAGTTATTGTTAGATTGATGAAAAAAATAATAGGATAGAAGGAGATTAGAATGGATACACAGATACTAATTCAATATGGGATAGTATTATTGAGTTTAATACTTTTAGAAGGATTACTTTCAGCGGATAATGCTATTGTTCTTGCTGTTATGGTTAGACATCTTCCACCTAAAGAACAAAAGCATGCACTGATGTACGGTCTTGCAGGAGCACTAATATTTAGAATAATAGCAATTTTCTTAATTACAATTTTAGCACAGTATTGGGAAATTCAAGTGTTAGGTGGTTTATACTTGCTATATATGGCAGGTGTGCATATTAAAGAATTTTTCGATAAGCGAAAACAAGGGGATGAAACTGAAGAAATTGCTGAACCTAAAAAACAAAGTGGTTTTTGGGCGACTGTAATTAAAGTTGAGCTTACTGATATAGCTTTTGCAATTGATTCAATTTTAGCTGCTGTAGCTATCGCGATAACATTGCCTCATATTTCTGAAACATCTATTGGAGGAATTAACCTTGGTCAATTTTCTGTAATGGTAATTGGAGGTTTTGTTGGTGTAGTTATCATGCGTTATGCAGCTAATATATTTATAAGAGTATTAGAAACTAAACCTGGTTTAGAAATCGCCGCATTTCTTATTGTTGGTTGGGTAGGTATTAAACTATTTGTAATTGCAGCTGCTCATGAGAAATTAGCACTTATCCCTCATGATTTTCCACATTCTACACTTTGGACTGTTATTTTCTGGGTAGTATTACTTGGATTATTGGTGTGGGGAGTATTAGTTTCAAAAAGATTTGAAAATAAATAATAATTTAGAAGAGATGATATGCATATATCATCTCTTTTTAGTATTCTTATGTTTCTTATTTTCGTATACACAAATTGATATCTATGATATAATTTAAAATTATATATTAAAACACGAGGAGGATAAAAATGGCATTTGATGGTTTTTTCATAAGAAAAATGGTGAAAGAATTAGAAGAAAATATATTAAATGGTCGTATAAATAAAATAAATAATTTATCGACAGATGAATTTGTATTTTCTGTGAGAAAAGGAAAGAATTTAAAATTGTTTTTATCTGCAAATTCAAGTGCATCTAGAATACAGTTAACAAATAATAGTTTTGAAAATCCTTCAACACCTTCGAACTTTTGTTCAGTATTGAGAAAGTATTTAACAGGTGGAATAATATCAGAGATTAATCAAGTTAACAATGATCGAATAATAATTTTTAAAATTAAAAACTTTGATGAATTAGGTTATGAAAAGTATTATTATCTAATTTCAGAATTAATGGGTAAACACTCAAATATAATATTAACTAATGAAGATGATATAATCTTAGAATCTTTAAAAAATAGTTACAGCCTTGAATATAAGAGATCAACTATATCTAATATGGAATATACTCTTCCTCCGACAGTTGAAAAAATTAATCCTTTTGATTTTAGTCGTTATAGTGATATTAAGTTTTCTGTTGATGATAAGAGATTCTTAATGAAAAGTTTCTACGGTGTTTCAGCATTACTGAATAATTATTTTGAGAAAAATTCAGAAGAAAATTTGAAAAATTCATTTATTAGGTTTTGTAAAGAATTCGATAATTACTTTAAACCCGTTTTACTTGAAGAGAACAATAAGAAGGATTTTTATTTCTTTGATGTTAAAGAATATAATAGAGATTTTGAATCATTATCACAATTATTAGATTATTACTACATGGATATAGCTAGAGAGTCAATAAATAAAAATACTGACAAAAAGCTTTTTAATTTTGTTAATTCTAAAATAAATAGATTAAATAAGAAAATTGATATATTAAAAAATGAATTGGAACAAGCTAATAATAGAGATGATTATAAATTAAAGGGTCAACTTCTAATTTCAAATATTTATTTATTTAAAAAAGAAATACCAGAGATTGTAACA
>CAURVX010000029.1:0-21588 GCA_963528605.1 uncultured Gemella sp. | reverse complement strand
AAAAATTGTAATCCGGGGCTGGAATTTTTCCATGCCCCGGATTTAGTATACAACCGATTTCTAGCAATTCACCTTTATTATTTATTTGAAAGGACTTCTAGTATATAATCATCAAATTGATGTTGGAATATTCTTTTATAATCTAAGAATAAATAATGCTGGATTTCTACATTTTGTAGAGTTTCTAAAAGTTTGAGTTGAGTTTCAATTGGAGTTTTTGCATCTAGGTATGAAAGTCCATAATGTACTTTTTGAGTAATAAAATTGCTGAAATTTAGTACATCTATTGAGTTTAGTGTGGAATATAGACAATCTATCTTGTCAGGAAAATCAATTTCAAATTTATAAATGTTTTTGAAGAAGGGATCCTTTTTATTATTTCTATAGGTATTTTTGATATCACAAAGTGAGCAATCTGAAATAAATAGTTCTTTTATAGAATTATAATAACTGGCACAAACTATACTAATGGCAGCTCCTTGACCTAGACCGGTTACTAGAATTTCTTTATTGGGGAAGAGCTTTTCTATAATACTTATAGTATCTAGTGCATCTTGGAAAACCTGGTTGAAGTATTGTATAGATGAGGAACTATCAAAAAATGGGAAATGAGAACAAGGTGTTTTGTTCTCGCTATTACCAGCTTGCCCTCTAATATGTAGTGAGGCTAAAGCATAGTCTAGTAAACTGTATTTTGTTAAATTTAAATAATCTTTATTTTTCACTTTGAACTCAGGGAAGTCAACTATAACTCCTTTAATGTTTGACTTAGGTATAGCTAAATCTACTTCTATTTGTGAATTATCTGTTCCCTTGAAAATTATTTTCTTATATTGAACAAATGGATGAGGGATATCAATTATATTTTCTTTATATACTAATTTTCTATTTTTTTCTAAATTCATGTTGAACTCCTATTCAACTTCTAATAAAAAGTTAACTATTTCATCATTAAAGTTCGGGATGTTTTCATGATAGTACTTTTTATAGATGTAAGCTTTTTTTCTACTAGTAATTTCATTGTATATTTTTTCTTGAGTTTCTTTTGGACAATCTTCATCAAGGTTAGTTATGCCAAATAAAACGGAACATTTTAAATTTTTAGCGAAATTTATGGTGTCAAGATAGAAAAGGTTATTCAAGAATTTCTCAGTATTTTCACCGGTTGTATTAAACCAACGTCCGTGGTGCGTTAATTCACCATAAGCATTTTTTCTATTGTCTTTTTCATAGATATTTTTGAAATTCGCCAAGAAAGGATAGAGACTAATACATTTAGTTACATTTTTGTTTAAAGCTGAAAATATTATAGAAAATGCGCCTCCTTGAGATGCACCAAAACTAACAACCTCTTGCATATTAATATCTTCAAAGGTTGAGACAATTTTAGATAAAATAAGGCTATCTAAAATATTTTTAAAGAATATCATATCTTCTATATTTTCATCAAGACCTACTGTTAGATGCCCAAAAACTGAAGGTGAAGAGTTGCCTGAATCTTTGCTTTTGCCACCTTGATTCCTAAAGTCTATGGCAATTACATCATATCCAAGAGAAGCAAATGTTGATTTTTCTAGCCAGTTTCTACTAGACGCAGGATAGCCGTGGAAATAAAATAGTACAGGAATATTTTTACTTGGATAGAGTTTTCTATATTTTATATTTTTTATGTATTTTGCATATATTACAGAATTATCATAGCTAGTGAAAGTTAAATCATAAAATTCAATATTATCAAATTTTGAAAATGAAGTTTTATTTAAATTGTATTTAGGTTGAATAGTATCAATAAATTTAATTTTATTATTCCAAAAATTATTAAAGTCTACAAAATCTTTCATATGGCACCTCGTTACAGCGTTTTCATATATTTTATATACTAACACTCTGTAAAAGAAAATTCCAATATAATGAATTTAAAAATCATGCATTATATACTTCATTCTTAAAATAAATCAATATTCTAAGTCGATGCTATAATAATTGAAAAAAAAGTTTATATGTAGTAAAATTATTTATTAATGACTAAAAAATAATAAGGAAAGAGGTTAAATTAAAACCATATGGATCTCAGTATCTTAATTAAAATATTAATAATTGTATTATTACTTATTGCCTCGGCAATATTTGTAATGTTTGAATTTGCACTTGTTAAACTTAGACCAACAAGGGTAAATGAATTAGTAGAATCAGGAAATAAAACAGCAAAAATATTAGTTACAATGGTAGAACAGTTAGATCACTACTTATCCGCAACACAGCTAGGGATTACAATTGTTTCTCTTGGATTAGGTTGGATAGGGGAGTCAACATTCCATGCTTTATTTAATCCAATATTTGAATTGTTAAGTTTAAATGAAACTATTACTCATACTATTTCATTGGTAGTTTCATTTGGATTTATGACGCTTTTACATGTAGTTTTAGGGGAATTAGTTCCTAAAACTATAGCGATTCAGTCTGCAGAAAAAACATGTTTGCGAGTGGCTTGGCCTATGTATATGTTCGATAAAGTTATGAGACCGTTAGTGTGGTTGCTAAATTCATTAGCTAATCTTATAGCGAAAATGTTTGGATTCGAACCAGCTTCTGAACATGATGATATACATAGTGAACAAGAGCTTAGAACTATTATGAAATCTTCAAGATTACATGGTCAAATCAACGATGTAGAGTACCGATATGTTGAAAGAGTATTTGAGTTCGATAATAAAATCGCTAAAGAAATTATGACACCTAGAACTGAAGTTGAAGCAATAGACATGAGTGATTCTCTAGGAATTATAATGAGACAATTAAAGCAAGAAGAGTACACAAGATATCCGGTAATTGAAGACGGAGATAAAGATAAAATCTTAGGGATTTTGAATGTTAAGAAATTGTTATTTACAGATAAACCTATAGAAACAACTAAAGACTTAGAAGAATATATTACTCCTGCGATAAAAATCTTCGAACATACACCTATTTCTCAAGTTTTAGCAACTATTAAGCAAAATAGAGAACATATGATTGTTATAACAGATGAATATGGAGGAACTAGTGGAGTAGTTACGCTTGAGGATATAGTTGAGGAGATTACTGGAGAAATTCGTGATGAGTTTGATGAAGATGAACAAAGCTTAATTAAAAAGTTAAAAAACGGTCACTATCTAGTTGATGGTTGGGTACCGATCCAAGATGTGAACGCATTGTTCCATGTTCATTTACCTCATGAAGAAGTAGATACTATTGGGGCCTATGTATATTTGGAAAAATATGAAGCTAAAGTCGGTGCTGTTTACTCTATAGATAAACTAACATTTGTCGTTAGAAAAGTGGAGGAAAATCAAATACGAACTTTAGAAGTTTGGAAAGAAAAATAGAAGAAATTAGAAGAGACAGGATGAAAATGCTATCTCTTCTTTTTATATATGAAGTAATAAAATGTTTAATTAGTTAAAATGAACTTAAAAATCTCTGCTATATCTTTACTATTCCGAACAATAGTGGTATTATATACATATAATATACGAATAAAATATATTGAATGTATTATATAGTTTAGAGAAATCTTTATATATACATGTAAGGAGTATAAGATGAAGTTAAAGAGAAGTGAAAGAATAGTAGTTATGACGGAATATTTATTAAATAATCCTAATAAATTAATTCCATTAACCTATTTCGTTTCAAAATTCAATCAAGCTAAGTCTTCTATAAGTGAAGATATCCACATAATAAAAAATGGTTTTAAAGAAGAAAATATTGGAGAAGTTAAAACTTTAGCAGGAGTAAGTGGTGGTGTTTTATTTACCCCGACATTAGTAGAAGAAGATGCTAGAGAAATTCTTAATGGTTTTCTTGATAAAATAAATGATGGAAATCGTTTATTAGCTGGTGGATATATTTTTATGTCTGATATAATAGGAGATCCTAGTTTAATGAACAAACTAGGACGAGTGGTTGCTACAGTTTATAAAAATAAAGAAGTAGATGCTGTAGTTACAGTAGCAACAAAAGGTATTCCTGTTGCTTACGCAATTGCTTCAATATTGAATAAGCCTGTAATTATTATTAGAAGAGATAATAAAGTTACGGAAGGAACTACTGTTGCAATAAACTATGTTTCAGGTTCAACTAAGAAAATAGAAACTATGATTTTATCTAAGCGAAGTTTAAATACAGGATCAAAAGTACTATTAGTGGATGATTTCATGCGTGGGGGGGGAGTCCTAACAGGTATGGAAAGTCTAATGAGTGAATTTGATGTTGATGTTGTTGGGAAAGTAATAATCACGCAATGTTTTGATTCGCCAAGAGAACATGAAGATGATTATTTATACTTATCAAAAATTGAAAATATCGATGAATTTAATGGAACATTTGATGTTAAATTAGGGAATGTTATAGAAAAATTACGCCAAGTAGAAAAAGAGGATATTGAAAATGAGTAATAATAGATATGCAGTTATATTAGCGGCTGGAAAAGGAACTAGAATGCAGTCGAAATTATATAAGGTATTACACAAAGTTTGTGACAGAACAATGGTTGAATTAGTTTTAGATAGCCTTAGTGATTTAGAAATGCAAGAAGTAATCACTGTAGTTGGTCATGGGGCAGAAAGAGTAAAAGAAGTCTTAGGAGATAGAACTAAGTTTGTTCTACAAGCAGAACAATTAGGAACGGCCCATGCTGTTAAAGTTGCTAAAGATGAACTTAAAGATAAAGAAGGTACGACTATAGTAATGTATGGAGATACTCCGCTAATTCGTCCTGAAACTATCAATAGTATGTTAGATCACCACGAGAATACAAATGCTAAAGCAACTGTATTAACAGCAATTGCTGATGATCCATTTGCGTATGGTCGTATAATTCGTGATGTTAACGGGAAGTTAGTAAAGATTGTTGAAGAAAAAGATGCAACAGAACAAGAGAAAAAAATCAAAGAAATTAACTCTGGAATCTATTGTTTCGATAATAAACTTTTATTTGAAATGTTAGAAAAAGTGAAAAATGATAACAATCAAGGAGAATATTATTTACCAGATGTACTTGCTTTAATTCGTGAACAAAAAGAAATAATTGAGACATATCTATGTGATGATTTTGATGAAACTTTTGGAGTGAACGATAGAGTAGCCTTAGCTTATGCAGAAAATGTTATGAGAAATAGAATCAATACTAAACATATGCTTGCTGGAGTTACGTTAGTAGATCCTACTAATACGTATATTGCACCAAATGCAATTATTGGTCGTGATACAACAATTTATCCAAATGTTACTATTAAATCTAATACGGTAATTGGAGAAGATTGTCAAATTAAACCGAACTCATATTTAGAAAATGCGAAAATAGGAAATGGAGTAAAAGTATTATCTTCAACTATTAGTGATTCTAAAATAGGAGATTTTACTAGTGTAGGTCCATATGCACATATAAGAAATAATTGCGACTTAGGTGAGCATGTTAGAATTGGAAACTTTGTAGAATTAAAAAATACTAAATATGGAGATGGATCTAAGACTGCACATCTGAGTTATCTTGGAGACGCAGAAGTAGGTAATAACACGAATATTGGATGTGGTACAATCACAGTTAACTACGATGGTAAAAATAAATACAAAACTAAAATTGGAAGTGATGCATTTATAGGATGTAATTCTAATTTAATAGCTCCACTAGAAATCGGAGATGGTGCAGTAGTTGCAGCTGGAACAACAGTTACAGAAAATGCCCCAGAGGATACATTAGTAATAGCTCGTATAAAACAAGAAAATAAAATGGGTTATGCTAAAAAAATGCCAGCAGGCAGAAAATCGTAAAATATTATAGTTGAATATTTATTTGATTGTTATAGTAAATAAAACTAAAATAAACTGTACTAGTTAAATAATAGAGAAAACTTCAATGTGTTTTAACGGTAAGAATATGAGTAAATATTTTTAACGAATTGATGAAAGATAGGTGAAATAACTTATCTTTCATATTTTTTTATCTTGAAATAGTTCTATAAAAAGTATATAATTACATATGAGTATAATGTGTTATAAATGTATGTTTGTATTATAATAAAAACATAAGGAGGAAAAATCATGAAATCAAAACACCAGAAAATATTAGAATATATTAAGAGTCTCCCTATTGGAAGTAAAATATCAGTTCGCCAAGTAGCTAAAGAACTAAAAGTTAGCGAAGGGACAGCTTACCGAGCGATAAAAGAATCGGAAAATCGTGGTTTTGTATCTTCTATTGAACGTGTTGGTACGGTAAGGATTCAGAAGAAAGAACGAGATAATGTAGAAAAATTATCTTATTCTGAGATTGTAAACATCGTAAGCGGTCAATTAATTGCTGGACGAGGAGGAGTACATGAAATAGTACAAGATTTCGCAATTGGTGCTATGGATTCTGAGCAAGTTGGTCAACATATTAGAAAAGGTACATTATTAATAATTGGAAATCGTCCGAAGATTATAGAAATGTCACTTGAAAAAGGCTGTGCTATTTTAGTTACTGGAGGATATGTTCCAAATGATTCAATTAGAGCATTAGCAGACAGTAAGAATCTACCATTAATAATTACACCTCATGACACTTTCTCTGTTACTCATTTAATAAATAGGGTAACTAACGACCAAATAATCAAACGAGATATAATAACGGCTGAAAGTATTTATATAACGGTTGAAAAACTATATACTATTAATTTAAATGATAATGTTCAAGATTGGTATAATCTTCAATTAAAAGCAGGACATACTAGATATCCAGTTGTAAACGAATATGGTAAATTAGTTGGTATAGTTACAGCACGTGATGTATTCTTACAAGAAAAAGATGCATTAATTAAAGAAGTAATGGAGCGAAAAGTTGAAACTACTACATTAGAGACTCCTATATCTTCAGTAGCTAATACTATGTTATCTGAAGGTTATGAACTTATGCCTGTAATTGATTCTAAGAATACGTTACTAGGGGTTGTAACTAGAAAAATTGTTATAAATTCTTTATTAACTAATAATAGATTCCAAGATGAGAATAATAATGACACATTTGATGAAATAATGCGTAAAGGTATAGTTCCAAGAGCTGATGGACTTCAGGTTAAAGTTATTCCTCAAATGTTAGATCAGTTTGGTACATTTTCAAGTTCAGCTTTATTAAGTATTATAGATGAATCTATTCATATCACAAGCTATAACTATAATAGAAGTGAAGTTCTAATGCAGAACACAACACTTTACTTCTTAAAATCAGTGCCATTAGATAGAACTATAACTACGAAAGTAAATATCTTGGATATTGGTAGAAAAACTGCTAAATTTGATGTAGAAGTGTATGATAAAACAGAATTAGTTGCCAAAGCTATGGTAACATGTCAAGTATTCCAAAGAAATTAAAGAAAGAAGAAATTAAATGGATATATACGGAAATTTATATGAGGAAATTTTCCAAAAAATAAAAGAAAATGATAAGATAATTATTCATAGACATGAAAGACCTGATCCAGATGCTTATGGTTCACAAGGGGCAATGTATCAACTTATTAAAGAAAATTTTCCAGAAAAAACAGTTATAACAGTAGGTAAAGATTCACCATCGCTAGAATTTCTGTTTAAAAATTTAGAAGTAACTGAAGAAGATTACAAAGATGCTTTGGTGATAGTAACTGATACAGCAAACTTCCCTAGAATAGACGGGAAACTATTCACTAAAAACAATTTTCTTATAAAAATAGACCATCATCCACCTTTAGATAATTATGGCGGAATAAATTTAGTTAATACTGATGTTTCATCTTGTAGTGAATTAATATATAATTTTTATGAGTATTTAAATAAAAATTATGGTATTAAATTAAATGATGAAGCTGCCAAATTACTATACCTTGGTATAGTTGGAGATACTGGAAGATTTTTATTCCCGAATACTTCTAACGACACACTAAGAGTTGCTTCGGAATTAATAAAATATGATTTTAATATGAGTGCGTTATTAGATAAGATGGAGATAATTAGTGAAAATATTATGCGTTTTAGAGCATTTATTTTTGAAAATTATGATGTCTATCATGATGGGGTTGCATATCTGAAAATTACAAAAGAAGATATGGATAAATATGGAGTAGATCCTGGTGAAGTTTCAACAGGAGTCAACTTACTTAGAAGTCTAGAAGATTTATATGCATGGTGTTTTGCTATTGATGAAGGTAACAAGGTACGTGTTCGTATACGTTCTAAAGGTCCTGTGATAAATACTCTTGCTGAAAAATATGCTGGTGGGGGGCATCCGTTAGCGAGTGGAGCAACGGTGAAAAACTGGGAAGAATTAGATGATTTACTAGATGATATGGCTCGAGTGGTGGCAGAATATCTTAGAGAAAATAATATCAAAATAGAAAATTAGATAATTATTTTCAGAATATTTTATAGAATGTTTTCAAAAATCTTACTTGACACCATAAAAATATAGTGGTATACTTATTAGAAATTAATAGTAACCAATACTCGTATAAGTAATAGATGGAATATTTTAAGAGAGTACCGTTAGCTGGGAAGGTATATTATAAAATCTATGAAAATGGTTCGAGTGGTTAATAAGGTAAACATACAATGTAAACTTTGTTCGGCGATCCACGTTATAGGATAGACTATGTTAGTTGTTGCAATAAGTAAAATATAAGGTGGTACCGCGTATAACGCCCTTATTCTGAAATTCAGAGTAAGGGTGTTTTTTTATTTTCAAAAAGAGAAAGGAGATAGACATGATTGAATTAAAAAATGTTAATAAGATATATAATAATAAAGTTCATGCTCTAAAAGATATTAATTTAAAAGTTGAAAAAGGTGATATTTATGGAATAATCGGTTATTCTGGTGCTGGTAAAAGTACTTTAGTAAGGTTATTAAACGGACTTGAAGTAGCAACAGATGGTGAGGTTATTATCGATGGTGATGACTTCAACAAAATAACTGAAGAACAACGTCGTTTAAAACGACAAAGAATAGGGATGATTTTCCAACATTTTAACCTATTATGGAGTAGAACTGTTGCAGAAAATATTGCATTCCCATTAGAAATTCTAGGTAAGTCAAAAACTGAAATTAAAGAAAGAGTAGAAGAATTAGCTAAATTAGTAGGTTTAGAAGATAGACTAAATGCTTATCCTTCTCAACTTTCTGGAGGACAAAAACAAAGGGTAGGTATTGCTCGTGCATTAGCTGGTAATCCTTCAATCTTACTTTGTGATGAGGCTACTAGTGCTCTTGATCCAGAGACAACTTCAGAGGTATTAAACTTAATTAAAGAAATTCACAGTAAAACTAATATTACAGTTGTTCTTATAACTCACGAAATGAACGTAATTAAAACAATTTGTACAAAAGTTGCTGTTATAGATGGTGGAACAATTGCAGAAGATGGATTAGTTTCAGAAGTGTTCTATCACCCAACTCAAGAAGTTACTAAGAAATTCTTAGCTCAAACTTCATTCGCTTCTGAGTTTGAAGAGAGAAAAAATATAGAAGAGTGGAAAAAAATATTCACTGAAGGAGTTATTATTAAATTTACATTTGATAATAATACATCGAAAAAACCGATTCTTAGTACTTTAGTGCGAGAAATCGATTTTGACTTTACAATAATTAACGGACATATTGATAAAACTGCAGATGCTAATATTGGTACACTGTTTGTTCAATTAATTGGAACTAAAGAAAATACAGATAAGGCTATATCTAGATTAAATGAACTAGGTATTTTAACGGAGGTGTTATAATGTTTGATTTTTCAAAAGTTAATTGGGATAAAGTACAAGACAAGACAATTGAAACACTTATTATGACTTTTGAGTCACTTATTGCAGTGTTTTTAGTTGGTCTGTTTTTAGGGTTATTATTATATTTAACATCTAATAGTAAGAGTGCGTTTGGACGTGGATTTTATGCTGTTGTTACTGCAATAGTTAATATTTTCCGTGCGATTCCATTTATTATCTTAATTGTATTATTAATTCCGTTTACTAAGTTTTTAATTGGTACAATTATTGGTGTTCAAGCTGCTATTCCTGCACTTATTATTTCAGCAGCGCCATTCTACGCTCGTTTAGTAGAAATTGGTCTTCGTGAAGTAGATAAAGGTGTAATTGAAGCAGCTCGTGCAATGGGAGCTAAAAATTCGACTATTATCTTAAAAGTTTTAATACCAGAGAGTTTACCAGCAATAATTTCAGGATTAACTGTTACAGCAATTGCTTTAGTTGGATCAACAGCTATGGCGGGTGTTATTGGAGCTGGGGGATTAGGTAACTTAGCATACTTAGACGGATTCCAACGTAACAACAGTACTTTAACATTTGTTGCAACAGTATTAATCTTAATTATCGTATTCGCTGTGCAAATTCTTGGTGATACAATAGTTAAGAAAGTCGATAAAAGATAAATATGAAGAACAAGGTAGCATAGCTATCTTGTTTTTTTGTATTAATAAAAAAATCATAATTACAAACGAATAATGAACAATTTTATAAATTATTATGTATGAAAATTATAAAATATTAATATTTTACGAATAATTGGCACCAAAATAGGTTAAAAAAAGTTGAAAATGTGGTAAAATAATAAAGACTGTTTAAATCAAGAAATTTATAAAATAAAAAGATAAGGAGTTAAATTTATGGTTATTCAATGGTTTCCAGGTCACATGGCTAAGGCAACAAGAGAAGTAAAAGAAAAGCTAAAACTGGTAGATATAGTTTTCGAATTAGTAGATGCACGTTGCCCACTTTCTTCACATAATATGTACCTAGATGAAGTTGTTAAAGATAAGAAGAAAATAATTATATTTAATAAAATTGATCTATGTGATAGAGTTGAGACAGCAAAGTGGAAAAGTTATTTTGAAAATAAAGGATATACAGTAGTGTATACTGATGCAAAAAATAGTAATAACTTGAATAAAGTAATAGATAAAGCTAAAGAAGAACTTGCAGAAAAAATTGCACGTCAAGTAGCTAAAGGAATTAAACCAAGAGCAATTAGATCTATGGTAATAGGTGTTCCAAACGTTGGGAAATCTACATTTATTAATAAACTTATTAAGAAAAATGTCGCTAATACAGCGAATAAACCTGGTGTTACGAAAAAACAACAATGGTTAAAATTAAATAAAGATATAGAATTATTAGACACACCAGGGATACTTATGCCTAAGTTTGATAATCAAGAAATTGGTAAAAAATTAAGTTTAATTGGTTCTATAAAGGATGATATTACACCGCTAGATGATGTAAGTTTATATTTAATAGAATTGTTAAAACATAATTATTTAGAGAATTTAAATAATCTTTATAAAATAAACGTGACAAGTGAAGATGAAAATGTAATTATTATGGAAAAAGTAGCTGAAAAGAGATTTAAAAAAATCGGTGGAGACTATGATTATGATTCAACTATAAAGCTATTAATCCAAGATTTTAGAACACAAAAATTTGGACTTATTACACTAGATAATTATAGTGATTTATTAGAAAATGAGGAATACAATGAAAATTAGTGAGGTAAAAGAACTCTTAAGCCAGGATAATATTTCCGAAGAAATACTAAATGATTTAAAAAAAGACGAGAGAAGCGGAGTTCAGAAATTACTTATAAGCTATGCTAAAAAGCAAGAAAAAAAACTTTTTTATAAAAAAGAGTATGAAAAAAAATCATTTTACGAAAATAAATGTTATAATAATGGATGTAAGTATATTTGCGGAATAGATGAAGTAGGAAGAGGACCGCTTGCTGGACCAGTAGTTGCTGCAGCGGTAATTTTAAAGAAAGATAGCTATTTCGAAGGATTAAATGACTCAAAAAAATTATCAGAAAAAAAACGTGAAGAGTTATATGAACAGATAAGAAAAGAAGCTGTGGCATATGCAATTTGTGAAGTAGATAATATTGAGATAGAAAAACATAATATTTATAATGCAGCACGTATCGCTATGCAAAGAGCGGTGGAGAAATTGGAAGTAAAGCCGGATTTCTTACTTATAGATGCTATGCCATTTGAAAATTATCCGATTTCTAACTTTAGTATGGTTAAGGGTGATGAGAAGAGTGTGTCTATAGCAGCTGCTTCAGTAATAGCAAAAGTATATCGTGATAATTTAATGAAAGAATATGCAAAAAAATATCCACATTATGATTTTGATAACAATGCTGGATATGGAACAAAAAAACATTTAGAGGGTTTAAAAGAACATGGAGTAACACCAATCCATAGAAGGGACTTTGAACCTATAAAATCGATGGTACAAGGAGGAAAACATGAGTAATAATAGTGGTATTAGTATCTCTAAAAATTTACCAAAAAATAATAACAGTAAAAAAAATAATACTCAAATAAAGAATAATAATAGTCGCTCTAAAAATAAAATAGTAGCTAAAGAACAAACTAATAGTTCAAAACAAGTCGTTAAGAAGATTAATAATGTAAACAAGGATAAATCTCAAGGAAATAAATCTAAGAAATTAGCGAAAATTCGTATTACTCCATTAGGAGGTGTGGAAGAAGTAGCAAAAAACATGTATATGGTAGAAATTGGGGATGAGATTTTTGTTCTTGATGCAGGGTTAATGTTCCCAGAAACAGAAATGATCGGTATTGATGCTGTTATACCGGATATAAGTTACTTAGTACGTAATAAACAAAAGATTAAAGGAATTTTCTTATCTAATGGGCACGTAAGTTCTATGGGGGCTGTACCGTATATTATAGATAAATTAAAATGCCCAGTTTATGGTTCTAAATTAACAATCGATTTATTAAAGAATCATCTTAAACAACTAGGTATTAAAAGAAGAATCAAGTTTTATTATGTAAAAGACAATAATAAGTATGACTTTAGTAATGCTAGTGTTACATTCTTTAAGACTACATATTCAATGCCGGATTCTTTAGGTATTTGTATTGAAACAAGTCAAGGAAATATTGTTTATACTGGTGAATTTAAATTTGACCAATCAGTAAGTAAAGAATATAAATCTGATATTGTGAAGATTAGTACATTAGGTCAAAAAGGCGTTCTAGCTTTATTAAGTGATTCAAGTAATGCTAATGTTAAAGGTTATAACGTTCCTGAAAATGAAGCAGCAGAACAAATTGATAATGCATTTTATCAAGCTAATAAGCGTATTATTGTAACTTGTTATGCTTCTAACTTCTTAACAATTTCACATATTGTAAAAGCAGCATTGGCTCAAAATAGAAAGATTTTACTTCTAGGACAAGCTATTGAAGCATCTATCAATACTGCTAGAAATATGAATTATTTACAAATTGAAGATAGTAACTTAATTTCAGTAGAAGAATTAAAAGATTATCCTCAAAATGAAGTATGTATCCTTTCTTCGGGTGATCAAGGGGAACCAATAGAGGCTATGAAGAATATTGCTGAGAAAAAAATTGATGGAATTCAAATTGAATCTGGTGATACAATTATGATAGCTGCTACTCCTTCACCAAATATGGAAGTAATGTTATTCCAAACTCTAAACTTATTAGTTAAACTTGGGGCAAACGTAGTAACAGCTTCTAAACGTCTTCACGCAGCTAGCCATGCAACAAAAGAAGAGTTGAAAATGATGTTAAACATGCTTATGCCAAAACATTTTATTCCAGTTCAAGGAGAATTTAGAAATCTTCGTAAACATGCTGAAATCGCAGGTGAAACTGGTGTTGCTGCTGAAAATATACATATTTTATCTAAAGGGACAACTTTAGAATTAAGCGGAAATAAACATAAGACATTACAAAACAATGTTCCAGTAGGTAATATGTTAGTCGATGGACGTGGTATTGGTGATGTTGAGGATAGTGTATTAAAAGACAGAAAACTTTTATCAAATGATGGTATTTTTGTAGCTTCTTATGCTATTAGTAGAAAAGAGAAAGCTTTAGTTGGAAGACCAGTAATTCAAACAAAAGGATTCGTCTATGTTAAGAAGAGTATGGAGTTAATCAAAGAAGCGGAAGAAAGAGTAATTGAATATTTGGAGAATAATCCAATTAAGAGTATTAGAGAATGTGCAGCTGTTAAAGCGGAAATAAGAAGTATGCTTTCAAGCTTACTATACGATAATACTAAGAGAAAACCAATAATAATAATTAACTTTTCATTAATTTAGTAATGAAATATAACGGGAAATCGGAATAGGGAATAGTTCAAAAGACTTTTATTTAAAGTTGATTTTGAATTGCTCCTTATTGTTCCCGTTTTTAGTCTATTTAAAAGGGGTGAAAAAATGTCAAGAGTTATTGCTCATATCGACATGAATTGCTTTTATGCAAGTGTAGAAGAAAAATATAATCCTGAATTAAAGGGTAAACCATTAGCCATTGCAGGTGAAGTAAAAACTAGACATGGAATAATAGTAACCTCTAACTATGAGGCTAGAAAGTTAGGAATTAAGACAACAATGAGAGTTGGAGATGCTAGGAAGATATACCCCAATATAAAAATTCTTCGTCCGGATATGCCTAAATATCAACAAGAATCTAAGTTGATTTTTGATTTAGTGCGTGAATATACAGACAAGATTGAGATAGTTTCTGTTGATGAAGCATATATTGACTTAAGCGATTTTTCAGAACCTATAAAAGTTATAGCCACAATTCAAAGAAGAATATATAAACAATTAGGTATGCCTTCATCAGTAGGTGTTTCTTTTAATAAATTTTTCGCAAAGATGGGATCGAATTTGAAAAAACCTTTAGGATTTTCGATTATTAATAAGAAAAACTATAAAGATATACTATGGAATCTGGATATAGGCGAGATGCATGGCTGTGGAAATGCTTCTACAAAGAAGCTAAAAAAAATTGGAATAAACACAATTGGTGATATAGCTGTAGCAAATGAAGTGATTTTACATAGTCTTCTTGGTGTTCAAGGGTTGAGGCTTAAGAATAAGGCTAATGGTGAAGGTAATTCCGAACTGAAATATACTATTGATAGAAAATCTATTGGTAATTCAAAAACATTTACCAATGATTTAATAGATGAAGATGATATTTTAAAAGAAATTAAAAAATTAAGTGAAAAGGTTAGTTCTAGAGTAAAATCACGTAGCTATGTAGGAAATAATATTTCAATAATGGTGAGATTTAGCGATTTTAAGACGATTACTAGATCTAAAAAGATTCCAGAATTTATTTGTGATACTAATGATATTTTTAATTATGCATGGGAATTACTACTTGAGCACTATGATTTTACCCAAGGTATTAGATTACTAGGAGTTTCATTAAATGAAATAAAAAAAGTAAAAGGATTAAAGGTTCAGCTTGATATTTTTGATAAAAAAGATTATAAAGAAGAAGAGAAACTTAGAAAACTTTCTAAGAAATTAAAAGCAGAGTTCGGTAATACAATAATAACCGATTTTGAAAATTTTGATAAAAAAGATAAGTCGATTATAACGACAAGTTTTAGCAAAGATTTTTTAGATTAGTAAAGGAGATAGAATGTTAGCAATTAATAAGAGATTACAATTAGTGGCTGAATATGTAGAAAATAGAAGATTAGCTGATATTGGAAGTGATCATGCATATTTACCAATTTATTTAGCTAAGAATAATAAAATTGATTATGCTGTAGCAGGAGAAATTGTTGAAGGCCCACATAAAGTTTCTATAAAAAATGTTAGAGAAGAAGGCTTAGTTGGAACTATCGATTGTCGTAAAGCTGCAGGTTTGGATGCTATCGAGTTAAGTGATAATATTGAAGTAATAACAATTTGTGGTATGGGTGGAAAGCTAATAGCAGATATACTAGAAAAAGGAAGAGAAAAGCTAGTGAATAAACCAAATTTAGTACTTCAGCCAAATGTTGGAGAAAATTTCGTTAGAGAAAAACTACAAGAATTAGGTTATGAGATATCAGCGGAAAATATTATTGAAGAAGATGGTCATATATATGAGATTATAGTTGCAAAACCTGGTGTTATGAAGTTATCTGAAGATGAGATTAATTTTGGTAAGTATTTATTAGCAGAAAAGAATGAATTATTTGTAAAAAAACAAAAACAAGAACTTTCAAAAATTGAATATATTTTAAATCAATTAGAAAAAGCAAATGAAGTTCAAGAAAATAAAGTAGTTGAATTTAAAAATAAATACAAAAAAATACTAGAAATTATTTCTTAAAATTCTTTTATAATAAGGAGGGAAAGGTATGTTGCAATCTATACATGATGAAAGAGAAGCTAAAAAACTATTAAATTTTAGTGTAAAAATAGCCAAGAGCATGTTGTCATACGGAGCAGAAGTATACAGAGTTGAAGATACAGTAAATAGAATTTATAAGTCATTTGATAATATTAAAGCGGCGAATATTTTAGTTACGTATAACTTTATTATTGTATCTTTTACATACAATGAGAATACTTATACGACAATGAGAAGGGTTGTTTTGGGAGATCGTGACTTAGAGAAGATTGCACTTCTAAACGATATATCTAGAAAGATGGTAATGGGTGGATGTACTCTAGACTATGCATTTAAAAAAATGAAAGAGGTAAAAGCGAAAAAAAGATATTCAACTACTTCGGTTATAGTTGCTCTAACCTTATCTGCTCCATTTTTTGCAATAATGTTTGGAGGAACCTTTAAGGATAGTCTGGTTGCATTTTTAATAATGGCTATACAGGCTACGTTTATAACATTTACTTCAAAATATAAACTGACATTATTTGTAAGTAATTTCTTGGGGGCATTTATTGCAACAGTATTAGTAATGTTATTAAATAAAATTTTCTTAATACATAATCCATTTAGTATTATTATTATGAGTCTGATGCCTCTTGTTCCTGGAGTTCAGGTCACAAATGCTGTTCGTGATTTTATGGCTGGAGATTATCTGTCTGGAATGATAGGAATACAAGCAGCAATCTTTGTATCTACAGCTATTGCGCTTGGTGTTGTTATAGGATTAAAATTGGTGTAAGGAGAAACTATGGAGAATAATATTTTTATACAATTTATTGCTGGCTTTGTGGTTAGTGCATCTTTTGGTATTTTCTTTAATGCACCTAAGAAATCCATATTTACTTGTGGATTAATTGGGGCCATCGGCTGGTTGGTCCATGTAGTGACTAATTTGCTATTAGCAGATGTTGTAGTAAGTAGTTTTCTTGGAGCAGTTTGTGTAGGTGTTCTTTCTACGAATGCATCTAAGATTTTAAAATTACCAGCAACTATATTTATCTATACAGGTATGGTACCTTTAGTTCCAGGTTATGGTATGTATGATACTATGCAAAATATTGTAACTAAGAATTATGGAGTGGCATCTAAGATAGGTATAGAGACAATACTTCAAGCTGGAGCAATCGCTATGGGGATATTACTTGCATCAGTATTTTCATCTTCAATTCAGAGAGTAAAAATACAAAGAAAACGATAAAAGTGATATAATGGAGTTAGTAAATTACAAAGGAGATTAGTAGATAATGGAATATATTTTATATTTTGCAGAAAGCTGTCCGGATACAGCGCCGTTTAAAGAAAAATTATCAGAATTAGGAATTACATATAGAGAAGTTGAAGTAATGACTTCATTAAGAAATTTTAAGGAATTTCTATATGTTAGAGATACATATTCTCAGTTCGACGGAATAAGAGGTAATATGAAAATCGGTATCCCTTGTTTAGTTGTTAATGAAACTGAATGTATCTTAGAACTTAATGAATTAGATAAATTAAAAAAATAATATAATAGTAAACTCCAAATTAGGGAAATAGGGAGTGACTCAAAAATCGTGATTTCGTAGGAAACGATTTTGTTGAGTCCCCCCACTCAGTTTATTATATATCTAAAAAGCTTTTATAAAGCGAATTTAGATATCAATAAACCACTGCGTCCATGAGTTCTCATATGAAATTTGTTAAATTTTAGGACTTTTGGGACAGCTCAATACTTTTCTAGTCTGGAGTTTATTTTGGTTTAAAATATAATTTAGTTCTTGCTTTTTATTTTTAAATTTGATATAATTAAAAAATGCTAGGTGGGGAGTTAGCGGTGCCCTGTACTTGCAATCCGCTTTAGCAAGACCGAATACCGAGATGCGGGTAGAATAGGGAATGTCGAGTTTAACACGTAATGTTGAGACTAAGGCACCTTACGACGCAATACTTATGAACCATGTCAGGTCCGGAAGGAAGCAGCATTAAGTGAGTTTATTGTGGGTGTGAGTTTTTGTTGAGGTTGAGTTGTCGATTAGACTAACGGTTTTTTAATCTATTCAAGTCTCGGTTGCATATAGTATAAATCGATGATATCTAAAAGTAAATTCGCTTTTGGATTTTTTTTGTGTTTTTAAAAATAATATTATGTAAATTATAGGAGGAGTTATGTATCAAGGGAAAAACTTTTCTGAACGTGCAAGTATTTTTATTAAATTGCTATTACCAGTTTTAGTTTATCAAGTAATTTCATATTCATCTGGTATGATTGGAACGTTCATGGCTGGACACTATAGTCCTACTGATTTAGCTGGTGTGAGTATGGGTGTTAATATTTGGAATCCAATTATGTATACTTTAAATGCGATTGTCTTAGCATTAATTCCAATAGTTTCACAGCTAATCGGAAAAAATAAAGAAGAAGAGATTCCTACAGTAGTTAGACAATTTCTGTACATAGCTGTAATTATCAGTGTTGTCTTAATTATTGGACTTAATACTTTAGCGACACCAATAGTAGATCAATTAGGTATGGATAGTAGTATTTCAGAAATAACTAAAAACTATCTGTTTTATGAAAGTTTTGGAGTGCTATCAATCTTCTTATATGTAGTTTTACGTTCGTTTATAGATAGTTTAGGATTAACAAGATTATCGATGATAATGATGATAGTATCTGTACCTGTAAATGTATTATTTGCTTATAGTTTCATTTTTGGAAAATTTGGTATGCCTAAGCTTGGTGGTGCGGGAAATGCAGTAGCAGTTTCAGTGACGTATACAGTACTATTTTTCATAGCGTTATTTATAGTATTAACGAATCCTAAAATTAATAAGTATAAAATATTCGAAAAAGAAAAAGTAAAATTTGAAAAATGGGGAGAAATCTTCAAACTAGGAATTCCTATAGCGTTAGCTACAGCACTTGAGACTATTGTCTTTTCAACGTTATCTTTAATGGTTTCACGTTTTGATACGACAATCATCGCTTCTCATCAGGCCGCGTTAAATTTCTCTGGATTTTTATATACTTTACCAGTTAGTGTTGCAAATACTGCAACAATTATAATAGCATTTCATGTAGGGGCTAAAGATTATAAATTGGCAACAGAGTATACAAAACTAACGGTAATAATGGGGATGATACTTTCGAGTATAGCAGGATTAATCGTCTTGTTATTTGATACGAAAATTCCATATCTGTATACTAATGATAGTGGAGTAATCACATTAACAGCAGAGTTATTATTATTTGCAATTGGTTTTGCTACTTGTGATTCGTTTGCCTCAGCATTAGCAGGAGTCCTACGTGGATATAAAAAAGTAGTACCAATTTGTGTTGTAATGTTTATCGGGTATTATTTAGTAGGAATTCCTACAGCATACTATTTTGTATTTAAACAAGGGATTGGTATAGAAGGCCTATGGATAGGATGGATAATTGGATTAGCTGTTTATGCCCTAGGTGTATTATTCTATTACCTATATATGAGAAGAGGAATTAGTAAAAAAATTAAATTAGCTAAATAATAAAAAGATTTTGTAGTAAATGTAAATACTACAAAATCTTTTTTATTTTCACTTATATAATCACTTGACTAAATTTTTTAAAAACTATATAATATAATTATCAAAACTAGATAAAATGGAGGTAAAAATTTGAACAAAGTATATCCGAAATGGTCTGAATTACCAAATCTTGACTTGTATTTAGATCAAGTGTTATTATACGTAAATCAATTAGATAGCTCCTCAATTGTAGATGATGATAAAGGATTAACGGCTGCAATGATAAATAATTATGTTAAAAATGGTCATCTGGATAAACCGATTAGAAAAAAGTATAATCGAAAACAATTAGCAAGATTAATAGTTATCACATGCTTAAAAAATGTATTTTCAATTCAAGAAATTAGTAAGACAATAAATAGTCTGACTTCAGAAGGTAGCTCTGAGGAAATGTACGATAATTTTGTTATGTGTATGAATGGAGAAAAGAGAGATGGATTAGCAGATGTAATAGTTGCAGCTTGTGATACTGTAAGATTATACAAAAAAACACATGATTTAGTAGAAAAATTAAAATAAATACACTTGGAGGTAAATGATGGAGTGGAAGATTGTAGTTGATACTGCATGCGATTTTAGAGAAATTCCTAATAAAGCTGAGAATATTACTTATGAGAGAGTTCCATTTTCATTGCAAATAGAGGATAAGGTTTATGTAGATACTTTAGATCTAGATATTGATGAAATGATGAGAGAAATGTATGCTAGTTCAGAAGCAGCGAGATCAGCTTGTCCAAGTCCAGAGGCATATCTATCAGCATATAGAGGTGCAGAAAATGTAATAGTTTTAACTTTAACTGGTGGAATGTCAGGAAGTTATAATAGTGCAGTAATAGGCGAAAAAATGTTAAAAGAAGAAAATGAGAATGTAAATATTCATATTATTAATACTCTTTCAGCAGGAGGACAAAATGACTTATTTCTTCTTAAGATAAATGAACTAATTAAAGAAGGATTATCTTTCGATGGAGTGGTCTCAAAAATGAATGAGTATCAAAGAAATACAAAACTTATTTTTTCTCTAGAGAAAGTAGATAATTTAGTAAAAAATGGACGACTATCTAAGCTTGCTGCAGCTGTTGTAGGATTATTAAATATGCGTATGGTAGGTGAGGCAAGTAATGAAGGAACTTTACACTTACTACATAAAGTTCGTGGTGAGAAAAAAGCTATTTCAACAGTAGTTGATGAGATGATTAAAGCTGGGTATAAAGGTGGGAGAGCTGTAATAACTCATAGAAATAACGAAAATATATGTAAAAAAATAGAAGAAAAATTAAAAGAAAAATTCTCTGATGTAGAATTTATAGCTGTACCTACTTCTGGGATTTGTAGTTTCTATGGAGAAGAAGGCGGAATGCTTTTAGGATATGAAATATAGAACATATATATTAAAATAAAATAATAAAAAGGAAAAGTGATTACTTTGAATAAAACACTTTTCCTTTTTTTTTTTGAATTTAACTAACTCTGTTTAGCTCTTTTTTTACTTCTGCGCAGCTTTCCAATTAAAAATCCAGTCCCTTGGCCACAAAGGCTGAAGAATATATATCCTAAACCGTATATAAGAATATCGAAGTTTAAAATAATTAAACAAGATATAATGTAAAAAATTCCTATAATAAATGAGAAAATATAGCTAAAGTCTTCTTTATTATATGCATATAGAAACGATATTAGAAAACTAATAACAGGGTATAGGATAATCAATAGCAATATTATCATACCTGATCTATTCGATATAAAGTAAGAACACAGAGGGAGTATTATAAATAAAAAGAAAGAAAAAATTAAATATGGTA
>CAURVX010000028.1:0-22525 GCA_963528605.1 uncultured Gemella sp. | reverse complement strand
TAAACGATAATCAACAATTACAATTAATTAATGTTGATACTGATTTTATTAGACGCAGAGAAGAAAACAAAGCAGTAAATAAAATGGTTACTTTACCTAAATGGTTAGTGGACTTAGGAAAAGAGAAAAAAATAAACTTTTCACAAGTATTACAGCAAGCCTTAAAAAATGAATTGGGAGTATAACAAAGTTAAAAAGCAGTGGAATAAATCCACTGTTTTTGTTTTGATTTAATATAATTAATATTCTTCAGATAATTACAAGTGCCCTCTATATTTCTTAAGATATTTTTCACATACACTGGATTTAGTATACAACCCAAAAGAAACACCCAGAACTAATGTTCTGAGTGTTCATTACTAAAATTTAATTTTTTCTTCGATATATTGTTTTAATTCAGCGATTGGAATACGAGTCTGTTCCATAGTATCTCTATCACGAACAGTTACCATTCCATCGTTTTCTGATTCGAAGTCATAAGTGATACAGAATGGAGTCCCAACTTCATCTTGTCTTCTATATCTCTTACCGATTGATCCAGTTTCATCGAAATCAACCATAAAGTCTGTAGCTAGTTGTTGATATACTTCAACAGCTTTATCACTTAATTTTTTAGAAAGTGGTAAGATAGCCGCTTTGTATGGAGCTAATGCTGGGTGGAATTTTAGAACTGTACGAGTATCATTTTCCCCAACTTCTTCTTCATTGTATGCATCACATAAGAATGCTAGAAGAACACGGTCAACCCCTACCGATGGTTCGATACAGTATGGGATGAATTTTTCATTTGTGCTTAGGTCTTGGTAAGTTAAATCTTGACCTGAATGCTCCATATGTTGTTTTAAGTCGTAGTCTGTTCTTGAAGCGATACCCCAAAGCTCTCCCCAACCAAATGGGAATTTGAACTCGATATCAGTAGTTGCATTAGAATAGTGTGATAATTCTTCTTTGTCGTGGTCACGTAGACGGATATTTTCTTTAGTCATACCTAAGTTTAATAAGAAGTTTTCACAGTTATCTTTCCAAGTTTTGTGCCAGTCTAATTCTGTTCCTGGTTCACAGAAGAATTCTAATTCCATTTGTTCAAATTCACGAGTACGGAAAATGAAGTTACCTGGTGTAATTTCGTTACGGAATGATTTACCAATTTGTCCAATACCAAATGGTAATTTCTTACGCATACTACGTTGAACGTTTTTGAAGTTTACGAAGATACCTTGAGCAGTTTCTGGACGTAGGTAAATTTGGCTCGTAGAGTTTTCTACTACACCTTGGTTAGTTTTGAACATAAGGTTAAATTGACGAATGTTAGTGTAGTCATGGCTACCACATTCTGGACATTTAATGTTTTCACGATCGATAATAGCTTCTAATTCTTCAAATGGAAGACCATCAACTACTACATCTTCATTTTTTTCATTGAAGTAGTATTCTTCGATAAGTTTGTCAGCACGAAGACGTGATTTACAAACTTTACAGTCCATCATAGGGTCACTGAAGTTACCTACGTGTCCTGAAGCTTCCCATGTACGTGGGTTCATGAAGATAGCAGCATCTAACCCTACGTTATATGGTGATTCTTGAATGAATTTTTTCCACCATGCTTTTTTTATGTTATTTTTCAGTTCAATTCCTAATGGACCGTAATCCCAAGTATTAGCTAATCCACCATAGATTTCAGATCCTTGAAATACAAATCCTCTATTTTTTGCAAGAGATAAAATTTTCTCCATAGTTTGTTTCCTCCTAATTAATAAAATATAAAAAGCCCTAGACATGCCGTAGCACATCTAGGGACGAAATAATTTCCGCGGTTCCACCCTGATTAGTAAAAACTCAACTTTATTAATATTAAGTTGTATTTAATGCCAATATAGTTGCTGAACTTTCACCATCATCAGCTCGCTTATTACTCTTTTATTCTAACACTAATATGAAAAAGTTTCAAGAGAAATTGCAAAAATTATTCTGAAAACATGTAGCGTTACAATTGATATTTAAGAAAATTTTTTAAATAGAAGTTTATACTTTATAGATTTCCTTTGACTTTATGATAGCATTTACTATTACTGAAAACGCTTTTTTAAAACGCTAATTGTTGTATGTATAAATTATAGATGTTATAATAAATAGTAATAAAATAATTTAAGGAGGGTTTATGAGAATTTCATTTACTCGTGGTAATGTAAGCCACTTATTACTTAGTGGATTTATATATATACTAGCAGTATTTATACTTCCACTACAACTCCCTCGAAATATTAGCGTTGATAATCGAGTTAGTATTGTGCTATTTTTATCTATAACAGCTACAATTATTCTTAGTATACTTGCTATAAGGAATAAAAATGATATAGATAGACAAAAGAGTACATATAACCTTATTACAGTAATCGCAATTGGTATTATTGGATTTGTTTCAATGATGTTATTACAAGGTTTCATCAATGGTTTGTTAGTATACCTATCAAACTTTTTTAATTTTGAGACTAAAAGTAAAAACACAAGTAATGTCGTTGAAATAATAAAAATGAAACCATACTTTATACTTTACGTTGCTGTACTTGGTCCGATTATGGAAGAATTATTCTTTAGAAAGGCTGTATTTGGATACTTCTACGACGCTATGATTGGAAGTAAAGATTGGATTAGATTTACTATTCCAGCGTTAATCACAGGTTTTATCTTTGCTCTACCTCATGATGGTATTTCTCCAATTATGGTTGTTTATATAGGTATGTCATTCGTTTTTAGCTATCTATATCTTCACACAAGAAGTATACTTACACCGATTATTTCACATATTCTTATGAATAGTTTAGTTGTGTTAGTTCAAGTGTATTTTGCATAGGAGGTAAATATGTCATCAAAAACATGGTTATCCACTAACTACTTTCTACAATTTTTAGTAACTGGGACATTCTTACCATTCTGGATGGTTTATCTAACATCGGTAAAAAACTTAAGTGTCTTAGAAGCTAGTTCAATATTTTCAATGCTTTATATAGCAAGGGTTATTAGTGGAGTATTTTTAAGTCCATATTTAATAAAAAAATATAATATTGATATTACTTTAAAACTTTCTGTAGGAATAGGATTGATGCTTGCGGTGAGTTACGGATTTACTAATGAAAGGATAGTACTTGGATTAATTACATTTTTATTCGGTATGATTTACTTCATGGTAAGTCCCCTAGTCGAAGGACTAGCGTCATTATTTTTACGCGAAGAGAATATAGACTACGGAAAAGCTAGAACATACGGTTCATTAGGATTTACAGTAATCGGGATAATTATCGGTGGAATCTTAAGTTATGTTGGTAACGAAGCATTATATTACATACTAATATTTTTAGTTGCATTATATTTAGTATTTATGTTCTTACCACAACCTAAGCTAGTAAAAAATCTAAGTTTCGAAGAACCGAAGACGAAAAAAGAAAAAGAAAGCTTATACAGTTGGGTTTTAAAAGATAGAAATGCAATTTTACTTATTATTACAGTATTTTTATACCAACTTTCACATACTGCATATAATAACTACAATGCATTATATTTAGAAAGTATGAACATATCAGCTAAGTGGCTTTCTGGAGTTATTCTTAACGTGTCAGTTATTGCGGAAATAATATTCTTTATCTTCTCTAAAAGATTAGTTAAAAGAATCAAGCCAAAAAATCTAATGGTCTTCGCTGGTGTCTGTGCAATCATTCGTTGGGGAGCCTTAGCTATGTTCCACAACATCTACGTTTTCACAATTATGCAGACATTTCACGCGATTACATTCGCGGTTGCCCATATCGCCTTTATTCTTATTCTGAATAAGGATTACAACAATAAAGAAATTATCGATATGCAAAATCTATATACAGCCATCTGTTTCCAACTAAGTATGGCAGTTGGACTGTATATTATGGGTGCTCTTTGGGATATTAGTACTTCATACGTATTCTATGCATCAGCAATAATCGCAGCTATCGGAACAGTAGTCGCAACAAGAATAAAAACAACAAGATAGAAAAAGACCTCAAGAAGCAGATATGAATCTGAAATTTTGAGGTCTTTATGTATATAATAAATACATAAACTGATGTATATAATAAAAAAGGAGTCTGATTAAACAAACATCCTTTTTTAAATACTTGTATCAGTATTATTTAGCTGCTGAAGTTTTTGGTAAAACTTTTTGTCCAGCTGCTGCTTTTTTAGCTGTCATAGCTTTGTTAGCTGCTGCATCTTTAGCTTTACCTGTAACTAGGTAATTGTCTTTACCAGGTAATTTTGAAAGTTTTTCCCCAGCTTTATTGAATTTAGCTGCAGTAGTAGCTCCATCAACGTTGTTTAACCCATCTTTAGCGTATTGAGTTAATTCAGCAGGTTCTTTACCGAAAACGTCAGCTCCTGTTAATGATGTAGCGTTGTCATCTGCACTGTTATGTACACCTTCGTTTTGAGCTAATGCTACTGGTGCTGCGAATAATGCTGCAGCAAATACTGATAATAATACTTGTTTTTTCATAGTATTAAGTCTCCTTTTAAATAATAATTTTTTGATTTTTATACGACAGATTATCGTATATAGTTATTATATTGATTTTCATATTAAAAGTCAAGTTTTTTTCTTAAGTTTTTTATTATTTTTCGTTAAAACATTAGATAAAAGTGCTTTTAAGTAGCTATATTGTATATTTTCTATAAGATTTATCTTCGAACTAAACCTTTAGTTACAACTTACGTAAATAACTTTAAATTACAGATAACTAAGCTAAACATTACATTAAATCATACATGATTATTCATACTTAATTATATCAATTCACTTCGTAAATATACATCCACCATCTTGTAAGTTTGCTCTACCGAATCGACATGTGTCCTTTCATAAGAGTGGCTTGATTCTATCCCCGCACCTTGTAACGCGTGTTTTACCTCTGCTCCTGTCCTCATCGCAGCCGATGCATCACTACCGTAATATGGATAAATATCTATTCAGTTCATCGATACTAATATTTAGTTTTCAGCAGCAACATCTGGAGAAATATAACCATCTTTAATTAAAGAAATCAACGTATTTCTTATCATTTCTTTTCCAATTTCAATCCCTTATATTTTTCCTTTTTCTTGTGCATAAGCTAATAATTCTCAATAGTGATCTTGTTGTCTTGTTACTTCATCAAACATACGTTTCTACTCTCCTATAAGTATGCCTCGAACTCCTGCTCACTTAGATTTAATTTTTGTGCGCCCAACTCTTTTGAGATTATACCTTCTTTTACTAAGTTCACTATTGCTGTTATTTTCCCTTGTTCAATTCCTCGTTCAATTCCTCGTTCAATTCCTTGTTTAATTCCTTGTTCAATTCCCTCTTCAATCCCCTGAGCAAGTCCTTTAGCTCGTGCTTCCTCCTGAGCATAAATCAAAGAAGCCCAATAGTGATCTTGTTGTCTTGTTACTTCATCAAACATACGTTTCTACTCTCCTATAAGTATGCCTCGAACTCCTGCTCACTTAGATTTAATTTTTGTGCGCCCAACTCTTTTGAGATTATGCCTTCTTTTACTAAGTTCACTATTGCTGTTATTTTCCCTTGTTCAATTCCTTGTTCAATTCCTTGTTCAATTCCTTGTTCAATTCCTCGTTCAATTCCTTGTTCAATTCCTCGTTCAATTCCTTGTTTAATTCCTTGTTCAATTCCCTCTTCAATCCCCTGAGCAAGTCCTTTAGCTCGTGCTTCCTCCTGAGCATAAATCAAAGAAGCCCAATAGTGATCTTGTTGTCTTGTTACTTCATCGTACATAATTTTTTCCTCCTTACTCCAGTTTCTAAGATTCAATAAATTATCCGCTTGAATAAGTACATCATCAGGTTTGCTTGTGTACTGTTTGTTTCCGAAAAATTCCAACCATCTAATTTTCTTGTAATCGTTATTTAAGTTTTCTCTATATTTTTTCAATTCTAAAAATACTATTTTTAATAATGGAATATCTTTAGTGTTATTTTCCACATACATTTTTAGCTCTGTATTTCTAGTTTCTTCTTTGATTAAAAAAGTACTTATAGCCTCATCACTATCAAAATAATTTTGATCGACAATAGCTGCCACATAAACAGGTGGTAGCTTCTTATAAATAGCTAATTTTTCTTCTTCGTTTTGTTTTAACCTTTCTAGATTATCATTAACTTGTTTGCATAAATAAGCCCAAACACGATTGATGAAGAATACTTGTTTAGCTAACTGAACTTCGATAATTACTTGTGCGTGATTATCTAGCTCAACAAGAATATCGACTGCAATGTTGAAATCCGAGTCTACATTACTGTTTGCAGCAAATATTTGATTCCCTTCAATAAGCTTCGCACTTTTCGCTGGTAAATCAAAAATGTCTTTCACAAATTGTAATGCCACAGTTTCATTACGAAATACCTTCTTAACAACCAAATCATAAATAGGTTTTATATTTTTGTGTCGTTCTCCCATTTTCTTCGCCTCCCCTTGCGATCTTATCTAAAGTATATCATAGATACTCGTTTAAAGCGAATATTTATAGTAAAAGAAACGTTTTTCTCTTTTAAAAAATTAACCGAAATCTTTTTTCTAATATAAAATCACAAGAATATTGAATAAATATACTTTACTCAATATTCTTGTGATTAATATATATGTTAATCTAGTATTATTATATCAAATTATTTCGTAGATATACATCTACCATCTTGTAAGTTTGTTCTACTGAATCAATATGCGTTCTTTCGTAACTGTGGCTTGATTCTATCCCCGCACCTAGTAACGCGTGTTTTACCTCTGCTCCAGCCCTCATCGCAGCCGATGCATCACTACCGTAATATGGATAAATATCTAGTTTATATTGAATATCATTTTCTTTTGCTAATTGTACAAGATAATTGCGGAATTCATAGTTATACGGACCGCTAGCATCCTTAACACAGATTGAAACTGTATATTCATCAGTCTGTTGGTCATCTCCCATAGCTCCCATATCAACAGCTAGGTATTCTACTGCTTCTTTCGGAAGATTTGAGTTAGCTCCGTGCCCTACTTCTTCAAATACACTAAACATAAAATGTGTTGTCTGAGGTAACTCTATATTTTCTTCCTTATATTTTCTTAGTAAATCTAATAAAATCGCAGCACTGACTTTATCATCTAAGAAACGACTTTTTATAAATCCTGTTTCTGTTACTATCGTACGAGGGGCAAAGCTTATGAAGTCTCCAACATCAATACCTAAGTCACGTGTTTCTTTCTCATTTCTTACCTTAGCATCTAGCCTTACTTCCATATTATCTTCTGTACGTTCTGCAGTTCCTGCATCTTTATATACATGAGTACTAGTTTGATGAATTAAGATAGTTCCACTAACAGTTTTTCCTGTACTTGCTACATGAATAAGACAGTTCTCACCCTCTATCATATTCCATGGATAACCCCCGATTTTAGCCATTTTTAAGCGACCATCTGCTTTTACCGAACGTACCATCGCTCCTAATGTATCTACGTGAGCTGTTACTACACGATGTTTATTATCGTCCTTACCTTTAACTATTACATTTACGCCACCTTTATTAGTGCGAATAGGCTTATATCCTAACCTCTCTACTTCTTCCACTAGGTAGTCTGCGACTTCTCTTGTGAATCCTGTTGGTGAAGGAATACTAGTAAGTTTTTTTAAATAATCTATTGTTTGTTGCATAAGAATGCTCCTTTACCTATAAATAATATATAAAAATAAAAGACCCATGCAAAGCATGAGCCTTTTTATAAAATTGCGTAGTTATTATGCTTTGTTTCTTGAACCGAAGATATCGATTTTTTCGTGAACCATAGCTTTAATAGCTTCAAATCCAGGGTTTAATAATTTACGAGGGTCGAAACCTTTAGGTTTTTGATCTCCGCCTTCTTCAATGTATTTACGTGTAGCTTCAGCAAACGCTAATTGACATTCAGTGTTAACGTTAACTTTAGATACTCCTAGAGAGATAGCTTTTTGGATTTGCTCAGTTGGGATACCTGAACCACCGTGTAATACTAATGGAATACCACCTGTGATTTTAGAAATATTTTCTAATGTTTCGAAGCTTAATCCAGCCCAGTTTTCTGGGTATTTACCGTGGATGTTACCAATACCTGCAGCTAGGAAGTCAATTCCTAAGTCAGCCATTGTTTTACATTCATTTGGATCAGCTAATTCACCAGAACCGATAACTCCATCTTCTTCTCCACCGATTGAACCAACTTCACACTCGATTGATAATCCTTTAGAGTGAGCTAAAGCGATCATTTCTTTAGATTTAGCAATATTTTCTTCAAATGGATAGTGAGAACCATCGAACATTACTGAACTAAATCCAGCTGCGATAGCTTTTTGAGTTCCTTCGTATGAACCGTGGTCTAAGTGTAATGCAACAGGAACTGTGATTTTCATCTCTTCAACCATAGCTTCTACCATAGCTGCAACAGTTCTGAAACCAGTCATGTATTTAACTGCTCCTTCACTTACACCTAAGATAACTGGACTTTTTGCTTCTTCACAAGCTTCTAAAATAGCTTTTGTCCATTCTAAGTTATTGATGTTGAAATGCCCTACTGCATATCCTTCTTTTCTTGCTTTTACAAGCATGTCTTTTGCTGGTACTAAAACCATGTTATTTGTCCTCCTTAAATAACTACTAATATATATATTATAATACTACACTTTTTAGAAAAAATAAACTATTTTCTATAATAATTTTCAATTTAATAAATTATTTATTTTCCTCTATCGCATTAATCTCTAAAATCTTTGATATCACAAGTTTCTTTGTTAACGTATACATAGTTAATTTTATAATTATTATAATCAAGTTACATATTTTAAATATTAAGTTTTTTTAAAAATTTTTATTTTTTTAATTTATAACAAATCATACTCCATTATACTAGTACACGTACTAACTAAAAAAATACTCCAAAATCAAGCAAATACTTAAATTTTGGAGTGATTTCTGTATTAATAAATAGTTATTTATCTAACTTCGCCATTGTTTCTACCATATATTCTGGTATTCCTGTTTCAAAGTATAGATGTTCACCTGTAAGAGGGTGGTTAAATTCAATACTTTTCGAATGAAGCGCTTGTCCATTAGTATTTAATGTTTTTCTTGGACCATAAACTGGATCTCCTACTAATGGGTGATTGATATATTTCATGTGTACTCTAATTTGGTGAGTACGTCCAGTTTCTAATTCACATTCGATAAGCGTATATTTTTCAAATCTATCTACTACTTTGAAATGTGTGATAGATGGTTTCCCTTCATCTATAATCGCCATTTCTTTACGTTCTTTTGGATTACGAGCAATCGGTGCATCAATCGTTCCATAGTCATGTTTGATACTACCATGAACTAATGCATAGTATTTTCTCTTAACATCTTTATTAGCAATCATTTCTGATAACTTAACATGAGCTTTGTCATTTTTCGCAACTATTAATAAACCTGATGTATCTTTATCAATTCTGTGAACAATACCTGGTCTGATAGTACCATTGATACTTGATAGTTCGCTATGGAATAATAACGCATTTACTAAAGTTCCATCTTTATGCCCTACCGACGGATGAACAACCATACCTTTTGTTTTGTTTACGATAATTAAATCATTATCTTCATAAACAATGTCTACAGGAATATCTTGTTTCACTACATCTAGTTTCTCAGGTTCTTTATAGTCAATAGTAATAACATTACCATCTTTTAATTTAAAATTTGTTTTAATATTATTTCCATCTACTTTTATATAACCTTCAGAAATTAAGTTTTGGATATTAGTTCTTGAAACATCTACTAATTCTTGTTGTAAAAATTTATCAATTCTCTCACTTTTTGGTGAAGTATATATAATTTTTTGTGTATCCATTACTTCCTCCTTTTTTCATACTATACTATCTTATCATATACACTGAAAAAAACAAAACAAAATATAGTAGAAATGTTTAAAAATATAGTATTTATTACACTGTTCAAAATTTACCTATAAAAAGTTTCAAATATAAATTAAATCAGAAATAAATGCCGCTTCAAAATTAGATACAATTTATATTCATCAAAAACAAATAATGAGAGCGACAATTTAGAATCTGCTTATTCAAACTATGATTCAGTGTCACTCTCAGTTATTGTATAAAATTTAAGTTATGCGATTAATTTCGATAAATATTTCTCTATTATTAAGCCTGTAGATATTTATCAAGCTCTTTTTCTGTCATACCCAAATCTTGGCATGCATCTTTTTTTGAAATTACTCCTAATTTTACATACTTGATAAATCTAGCTATCGAATTGTTTCTCTCTTCATTACGACCTTGTCCTATTCCTTGCTCTATTCCCTGCTCTATTCCTTTTTCTATACCCTCTACATACTTATATTGCAATGTATCTATATATGCATCATATTTCCTTGTCTTTTCATCATACATAGCTTTTTCCTCCTCACTCCAATTTTTATACTCCATCAAACTATCGGCATTTTCTATTATTTCATCTTGACTTTGAGTAAACGGCTGATTTGAAAATAATTCTAACCATCTTTTTTTATTATAGTTTTCTCTTATATCAGGATTGTATTTACTCAATTCTAGAAATGCCATAGTTATTAAATTTCTTTTTTCTTTTATTCCTTTTACATCCACTTTTAGCTGTTTATTTGTATCATCATCTCTCAGACTGAAACTTCTTATAGCTCTGTCATCATCAAAATAATTTTTTTCTAAAATAGATACCGAATATACTGGAATTAATTCCGAATATATTGGACTAGTTCTACCTAGTTGTAATCTTATTGTATCCATATTTTTTGATACCTGATTACAAATATACACCCATAGTCGTTTTAGAAATTCTAACTGCTTAGATACTTGAATTTCTATAATTACTTGAGTACCGTCATCCAATTCGGCGAGAACATCTAATGATGTATTATACAGTAATATCTCGTCTTCAAAGCTTGAATGAATTTGAGTTCCGTCTAAAATTTTTGAACATTTAACCGAAAGCCCTAGTATATCGCTAATAAAAGCTGATGTTATCTCTGTATTAGAGAATATTTTCTTAGCCACTAAATCCTCTGTTGGTTTTACATGTTCATGTCTAACTTTTTTCATAATTTCACACCTCCCGAATGTGATTAATTACAATCTCCTATATCAATATTATACCATAGTAATATTAGCTATTCCATTGATATATAGTGTTTTATGATTAATTTCTTTAAAGCTACAACTTCAGATATACCAAATTAAAGAATTTTATACTAATTACTTTTTCTTTCACTATTCCCCTATCTATATTATAATATTTAATGAAAGAATAAATTAACCTTTTGTGTGAGTTATTTTATTTATACTATTAGCTCACAGAACAACCTATATAAGGAGTGGATTTTTTGGAAATTAATAGATTACATGTTGATTTTGATCTTCAGAGTAAGTATGATCCTAAAGGTGATCAGATTAATGCGATTGCCGAACTTACCGAAGGTTTAAATAACGGAGAAAAATATCAAACATTACTTGGTGCTACTGGTACTGGTAAGACATTTACAATAGCTAACATAGTAAAAAATGTAGGAAAACCTACGTTGGTTCTGGCTCATAATAAGACATTAGCCGGACAATTATACAACGAACTTAAAGAATTTTTCCCGAATAACCGAGTTGAGTACTTCGTTTCATACTATGATTACTTCCAACCAGAAGCATACGTTCCATCTACAGATACATATATAGAAAAAGATTCATCTGTTAATGATGAGATTGATAAACTACGACACAGTGCAACATCTTCATTATTTGATCGTGATGATGTTATTATCGTGTCGAGTGTCAGCTGTATATACGGTCTTGGTTCACCAGAAGAATATTCATCTCTAGTACTATCATTACGTGTTGGTGATGAAATTAGTAGAAATAAAATAATGGAAAAACTAATCAGCATTCAATATATGAGAAATGATATTGAGTTTACTCGTGGTAATTTTAGAGTTCGCGGTGATGTAATTGAAATCTTCCCAGCATCTCGTAGTGAAAATTCTGTTCGTATAGAGATGTTCGGTGATGAAATCGATCGAATTCGCGAGATTAATCCATTAACTGGTGAAGTACTAAGTGAACTTGAACATATCGCAATATACCCTGCCAGTCACTTCGTTGCTGGTGATGAAAAAACTAAAGAAGCGATTAAGAGAATACGAGCTGAACTAGAAGAAAGATTAAAAGTTTTAAATATGGAAAATAAACTTTTAGAAGCTCAACGTCTTGAACAACGTACTAACTATGACCTTGAAATGATGGAAGAAATGGGATTCTGTTCAGGTATTGAGAACTACTCTCTTCATCTTACACTTCGTGAGCCTGGCAGTACTCCATATACACTACTAGATTACTTCCCAGATAATTGGTTACTTGTGGTTGATGAATCACACGTTACTCTTCCGCAGGTTCGTGGTATGTTTAACGGAGACAGAGCTCGTAAACAAGTGCTTGTTGATTATGGATTTAGATTACCTACAGCTCTGGATAACCGTCCTTTGAACTTCGAAGAATTCGAGAAAAAACTTAATCAAGCTATTTTCGTTTCAGCCACACCTGGAGATTTTGAATTAGAGAAAAGTACAAAAATTACTGAACAAATCATTCGTCCTACAGGTCTACTAGATCCAATTATAGATATTCGACCTGTTAGTGACCAAGTATTCGATATTACTAAAGAAGCTGAGAAGATTATAGCTAAAGGAGAACGTGTACTTATCACTACTCTAACGAAGAAAATGGCAGAATCTCTGACAGCTTATCTAAAAGAAAATGGATTAAAAGTAGAATATCTACACTCTGATATTAAAACATTAGAACGTACAGAGATAATTAGGAATCTTCGACTTGGTAAATTCGATATTCTTATTGGAATTAACTTACTACGTGAGGGTCTAGATATTCCTGAAGTGTCGCTTGTGGCTATTCTGGATGCAGATAAAGAAGGATTTTTACGTGGAGATAAGGCCCTTCTTCAAACAATTGGACGTGCTGCACGTAATGCGAATGGTCGTGTAATAATGTATGCAGATAATATTACTAGAAGTATGAGAAAAGCGATTGATGAGACAAACCGTCGTCGTGAAATTCAAATGGCTTATAACGAAGAACATGGTATTACCCCACAAACTATTATTAAAGATATTCGTGATTCTATCAGTGCTAAGAAAGAAGTGGTTGATGACGATATTGTTGAAATTGAAGAAACTGCAAATATCAACGATGATAATATTGAAGAACACTTAGCAGAACTAGAACAACAAATGTTTGCCGCTGCAGAAAAATTCGAATTCGAACAAGCTGCAAAACTTCGTGATACTATCGCAGAACTAAAAGAGAAATATAAACTATAGTATATAAACTTATAGGAGTAAGGGATTATTTTGACTTGTAATAATCCCTTGCTTCTATATTTTTTAAGATTTAATTTTTTATAAAATTTATTCTATTAAAGCTTACAAATTTATTCTACTTTTATGTTTTTATGATATAATAAGGTATATTAGTTTTGTATCGTAGTTAACAATTTTCGATCATAACTAAATTAAAACATGTGTATATTGAAATTTATACATTATAATAAAAAAACAATTTTTATTTCTTAGGAGATTTAAACATGACAAAACAAAATATTGGAATTGTATATGGTGGTAAAAGTGCTGAACACTCTGTATCACTTTTAACAGCGAAATCAATTATTAACGCAATAGACAAAGAAAAATACAACGTATTCCCTATCTTTATCTCATTAGAAGGTAACTGGGCACGTGGTGAAAAAATTACATCAGAAGTAACTGATCAACACGATCTTATTTTCTCAAACTTTGATAATGACATCAGTGGATTATTATTCGAAGATGGACGTAAATTCGATATCGTCTTCCCTGTTCTTCATGGACCAAACGGTGAAGATGGAACAATCCAAGGTTTACTAGAAATCATGGATATCGCTTATGTTGGTAACAACGTACTTTCAAGTGCGGCTGGTATGGACAAAGTAGTTATGAAGCAATTATTCGCTGCTTATGACCTTCCACAACTTCCGTACGTTCACTTTATCGAATATACTTGGAAAAATAAAAAAGAAGATATTATCGCTGAAATTAATGAAAATCTTAAATACCCTGTATTCGTTAAACCTGCTAACTTAGGTTCTTCAGTTGGTATTAGCCGTTGTAACGATGAAGCCGAATTAGTAAAAGGTATTGAAGAAGCTCTAAAATTCGATAAAAAAATCGTTGTTGAGCAAGGTGCTGTAGGAGCTAAAGAAATCGAAGTTGCCGTTCTTGGTTACAACGAAGTAAAAACTACATATCCTGGTGAAATCGTAAATATTTCTTCAACAGAATTCTACGATTATGAAACTAAATATACAGATGGACAATCTCGTATGGATATTCCAGCGCCAATCGATACTACTCTATATCCTAAATTCAGAGAAATGGCAACAACTGCATTCCGTGCAATCAGCGGATCAGGATTAGTACGTGCTGACTTCTTCTACACTAAAGAAGGAGAAATCTTTATTAACGAAGTAAACACAATGCCTGGATTCACTCCATTCTCAATGTTCCCTTCTCTATGGGCAAATATGAACGTGAGTTATTCAGAAATTATCGAAGAGTTATTCAAACTAGCTGTAGAGCGTTACGAAGATCGCAAAAACTTATTAACTGAAGAATAGGATTAACCATGAAATATTTAGTTACAGAATTAGAAAAAATATTAAATGCTAAAAAAGCTAATATTACTAGTAATGTAGAAATTACTGGTATCGCTATTGATAGTAGAAAAGTTAAACAAGGTGACTTATTTATCCCCTTCTTAGGTGAAAATGTTGATGGACACAACTATATAGAAAGTGCCTTTGAAAAAGGTGCTACAGCAAGTTTATCTTTAAAAGATGACTTCGTTTCTGAGAATAATATTATCTACGTTGATAATAGTTACGAAGCAATTCAAACTCTTGCGAAACATTATTTAGAAAGTTTAAATGCTAAAACTATCGCAATCACAGGTAGTAACGGTAAAACAACTACTAAAGATATTATCACAAGTGTGTTATCAACAAAATATAAAGTCCACAAAACACAAGGAAACTTTAACAACGAACTTGGTGTACCAATAACTATTCTTGCTGCGCCTGAAGATAGTGAAATATTAGTTCTTGAAATGGGTGCTGATGGTTTTGGACAACTTGATTTCTTATCTAAGTTAGTTGAGCCTGATTATACAGTAATTACTAATATTGGTGAAAGTCACATTGAATTCTTCAAATCACGTGAAGGAATTGCTAAGGCTAAATTCGAAATAACTAATGGTATGAAGAAAGACGGATACTTCGTCTATAACGGAGATGAGGTTCTTCTAAAAACATTAGTAGATTCTTCAGATATCAAGGCAACATCATGTGGTGAAAATAGCTATAACGATATTATATTAGAAAACTACACAATTACTCGTGATAAAATTGATTTCAAACTTAATATAAGCGACGATCAGTACTTCACAAAATTAAAAGGAAAACATAATCTATATAACATTATGTTCGCAACAGCAATCGCAAGTAAAATAGGATTAACTAACGAAGAAATCCACAAAGCTATTGAAAACACTGTGGAAATAACAGGCATGCGTCTACAAAGCATACCTTACAAAGATGATTCACTAATAATCAACGATGCATATAACGCTAGCCCTACTTCTATGAAAGCTGGTGTCGATGTAGTAAGTAGTTATGATGACTTCGATTATAAAACACTAGTATTAGGAAGCATGTTCGAACTAGGACCTAACGAAGTTAACTATCACGGTGAAGTTGGTGAATATATCTCTAACAACACTAACGATATAGATTTAGTTATTAGCGTTGGTGAATTAGCAGAAAATATTACTAAACAAATTAAAAATGACAAAATAAAAACACTACACTTCCCTACTACATCAGAAGTTAGTGAATATCTAAAAAATAACAAACATGAAAACGAAGTAATCTTATTCAAAGCAAGCCGTTCTATGAAACTAGAGACTATTATTGAAGAGATAACGAAGTAAGAGAAAAAGGATTTAACTATTAGAAATAGTTAGATCTTTTTTATTGTTTCGAACTACAGACTTTTATTTCTATAATCAAAATCTATATAACTTTATCCCAAACTTCAAAAGTGTTAAAATTAATATTGAGGGGGAATCATTATGAATAAAAAGGTATTTATTATTTTCTTTACTTTTTTCACGGCAATTTTTTTAATTATCACTTTGACAATTAATCAAACTGGTGAAAATTATAAAGAAGAAAATATTAATGGAGTTCTTATCAAGGGAGATAAGACAAAGTATAAGGTTAAATTTATAAAAAAAATTGATGGTGATACCATCATAGTTAACTTTAACAATAAAGAATTGAAAATAAGATATTTATTAATTGATACGCCTGAGACAGTAAAACCTGGTGCAGCGGTTCAGAAATATGGACCAGAAGCTAGTGAATTAAATGGTAAACTGTTATCTAATGCTAAAGATGTTGAAATTGAATTTGATATTTATGAGAAAGAAGATAAATATCATAGAGCATTGTGCTATGTTTATGCAGACGGAAAAAATGTTCAAGAAGAGTTATTGCTGGCAGGACTAGCTGAAATAAAATACGTGAAACCGCCAGATACAAGATATTTAAATAAATTTAAAAAAGCTCAAAATAAAGCAAAAAGTAATAAACGAAATCTATGGTCAAATTCCTAATTTGTGAAAAATTTATTACTATATTCCTTATATTTTAAGACATAAAAAATCGGGAGTGACTCAAAAATCATGATTTCGGAGAAACAAGATTTTGTTGAGTCACCCCCGCACAGTTTATTAGATATCTAAAAAGCTTTTATAAAGCGAATTTAGATATCAATAAACCACTGCGTCTATGAGTTATCATATACACTTTTTTAAAATTTAGGACTTTTAGATCAGCCTCGATCCTTATTTTTATATTCTATTCAATTTTACTATGTTTATAAGAATATGTGAAGTATACGATTAGTCCTACGATTACCCATACGAAAAAGATAATCCATGAAGTTAATGTAACACTGTATAGTAAAGCTGCGAATAATACAATTGAGATAATTGGTACTACTGGCATACCTGGTACTCTAAATCCACGTTTAACATCTGGGAATTTTTTGTAGAATACGATAGTAGTGTAACTTACTAATGCGAATGCGATAATAGAAGCTACGTTAGCAAGTTCTGCTAATTTCCCTAATGGTAAGAACCCAGCTAATACTGCAGTTAAGCACCCTAAAGACCATGTTACTGTACTTGGTACTTTATTGTCATTAACTTTAGTGAATACTTTTGGTAATAATCCATCACGTGCGATTGTATAAGCGATACGGATACCTGCATACATGAATGATAAGATACCAGCCATAAGTCCGATTACTGCCCCTAGAGAAACAATACCGGCAACTTTGTTTTGACCAACTTCTTCAAGTACAAATACTAATGCATCCCCAGATCCAAGACGGTTGTATTCAACAACCCCTGTTAATACTAAACATACTAAGATGTAGAATGCTGTACATATAATCATAGTAACAATGATAGCTTTTGGTAGAGCTTTTTCTGGATTGATGGTTTCTTCCGCTGATGTAGAAATCGCATCAAATCCAAGGTAAGCAAAGAATACTGTAGTGGCTGCTAACATTACCCCTGAGAAACCTGTAGGTGCAAAATCATTTGTCCAGTGTGTAGGTTCTACATAGAATGCTCCAACAACGATGAATAAGATTACGATACCAACTTTTGCAGCTACCATAAGGTTATTTACAAGTTTACTACTTGATGTACCTCTTGATAGTAAGAATGTAATTAATAATACAATTATGATAGCTGGAATGTTACCATATCCTCCATCTGACGGTAATGTATAATATACTTTAGGGAGTTCTACACCAAGACCTGCAAGTAGACGAGAGAAGTAACTTGACCAACCATTTGATACAGTGGCTGCTGAAAGAACATATCCTCCTATTAGTACCCAACCTATAATATACGCTACAATTTCACCAATTGATACATATAAGTAAGTATATGTACTACCACTTGATGGAATTGTTGAAGCTAGCTCCGCATAACAAAGTGCTGCTAAACAACAGGCAACCCCAGCAATTAAGAATGAGAAGATTACCGCTGGTCCTGCTTCTGCTGAAGCTTTACCAGTTAATACTAGAATCCCTGACCCTATAATCGCTCCGATCCCGAATAGAATCAAGTCCATCGTTCTCATAGTCGGAGCTAAAGTTTTACTTCTAGCTTCTGCTAAAATAGATTCAACTGATTTTTTTCTTAAATAACTCATAATAAATCCTCCTATTTTTTATTAAAAAATTCTCCCTACTAATATTCTTTAATTAAATTATAGCATAGTTGTAAACCTTTTACTACAGTTACTTGGCTTTATATAAGCCGTTTTAAGGATTATCAATAAATATATTACTATTTTTATATTTTCTTAATTATAATTTTTAAAACTACAATCCTCCACATAATAAGTAAGTGCTCTATAACAGATAGAGCACTTTATTTATGGCAAATTTTCAATATTTCTTATTTTTGAATATTACTATTATATTACAAAGCTACTTCTACAGGAGTATATTCATATCCTAAATCATCCGCAACAGCTTTGAAAGTAACTTTTCCATTAGCTACGTTCACACCAGGTACTAATTCTGGGAATTTAGCCACGGCTTCTTTAACACCTAATTTAGCAATAACTTTAACGTATTTAGCAGTTGCATTACATAAAGCATAAGTTGATGTTTGTGCTACTGCACCTGGAATATTAGCTACTGAGTAGTGTAATACTCCTTCTTCTACGAATATTGGATTATCATGACTTGTTGGACGTCCTTCAGTATATTCTGTTGTACCACCTTGGTCAATCGCTACGTCAACGATTACCCCACCATCTGGCATATCTTTAACCATTTCTTTAGTTACTAATTTAGGTGCTTTTGCCCCTGGGATTAACACTGTACTTACTACTAAATCAGCTGTTTTAATAGCATTTGCAATATTCAATTTATTAGAGTAAAGTGTTTCAATTTTACCACCGAAGATATGTGATAATTCTGTAAGTGCATCTAAATTTACATCAATCATTGTTACACGTGCTCCAAGACCAACAGCTGCTGTTGCTGCAGCTGTACCAGCTACACCTGCTCCAATAATTACAACATGTCCTGGTTGAACTCCTGGAACCCCTTGTAATAAGATACCTTTACCACCTTGAACTTTCGACAGGAATCTTGTCCCTTCTTGCACAGCCATTCTTCCCGCAATTTCACTCATTGGTCTTAATAATGGTAATCCTCTTCCTACTTTTACTGTTTCAAAAGCAATACCGATAGTTCCTTTATCTACCATTTCTTTTGTTAATTCAGGATCTGCAGCTAAGTGTAGATAAGTATAAATAATTAACCCTTTTCTAAAATATTTATACTCAGATGAGACTGGCTCTTTTACTTTGTAGATTAGGTCCGATCTATTCCAAACATCTTCAGCTTTCTCTAATAGAACAGCCCCTGCCTCTTCATATTCAGCATCTGAAATACCTGAAGCTAATCCTGCTCCTTTTTCTACATATACAGTGTGGCCATCTAGTACTAATTCATGTACTACTCCCGGTATAGCAGACACTCTACTTTCATTATTTTTAATTTCTTTTGGTACTCCGATAATCATTTCCCTTACCTCCTAATTTTTTTTCTGTACTTATATAATATCACAGATCGCCTAATAATGAAAGCGTTTTTCTAATGAAAGTTTCAGTGAAAATATTTTCTTTATTTTGTTACTATATAAATCTTATAAAAGTTGATAAATTAAACTTTTTAAAAATAATTCAATATTAATTTTTTTGAAAATTAGTGTTAACTATTTCTTGGAAAAGAAATTTGAAAAACAGCTGTTTTACTTTTCAAATATATCTGTTATAAGATTATACTTTAACTATTTTTATCATTACACATTTTAACATATATAAAATTATTTGCTTGAAATATATAGATTTTCTCATTTAATAAAACTATTATACAAAATTAATTAATTATACTCATTCACGCTAAGTTTATATTATATATTGAAAATTACCGAATTTCGATAGTACAATTTTCACCAATGTGTTATAACTAACATTTTATTAAATTTTCTTTTTTTATATCATTATTTTTTACAAATACACTGTAATCAACGTATATCTCGGTATAAATTTTCATCATATCATTATATTTTGTTAATTAACTTAATTATAAAATTCTGCTTTTAATATCAATTTTTAATTCATATCCCTCTAATACATTTATAATTCATACAAAAAAGAATCATGAGATTTTCACTCACGATTCCTTTAAATTTTAATTATTGAACCAGATTATACGTTATTTCTATACTATTTTAACTTACTGTTTTTATATGAGAATGTAAAGTACACGATTAAACCTACAATAACCCAAACAACAAAGATTATCCATGTTGTTAATGTAACACTATATAGTAATGCACCAAATAAGATAATAGAAATAATCGGTAAAATTGGCATACCTGGTACTCTAAATCCACGCTTTAAGTCTGGGAATTTTTTGTAGAATACGATAGTTGTATAGCTTACTAAGGCGAAAGCAATAATTGATGCTACATTAGCAAGATCCGCTAGTTTTCCTAATGGCAAGAATCCTGCTAATAACGCTGTTAAGATCCCTAATCCCCATGTTAATGTACTTGGTACTTTATTTTGATTAACTTTAGTTAATTTTTCTGGTAATAATCCATCACGTGCAATCGTATATGTAATACGAATCCCCGCATATATGAATGATAGTATACCAGCCATAAGACCAATTACTGCTCCAAGAGATACGATACCTGCTACTTTATTTTGGCCTACTTCTTCTAGCACAAACGCTAAGGCATCTCCTGTTCCAAGTCTATTATATTGAACAACTCCAGTAAGTATTAAACATACTAGAATATAGAATGCTGTACAAACTAACATTGTAATAATAATAGCTTTTGGTAGAGCTTTTTCTGGATTGATTGTTTCTTCAGCTGAAGTAGAAATCGCATCAAATCCTAAGTACGCGAAGAATACAGTAGTCGCTGCTAACATAACTCCTGAAAAACCTGATGGTGCGAAGTTATTTGTCCAGTTAGTTGGTTCTACATAAAATACACCAACTACGATAAATAGAACAACAATACCTACTTTTGCAGCTACCATAAGGTTGTTTACAAGTTTACTGCTTGAAGTACCTTTTGATAAGATGAAAGTAATTAATAATACAATAATTATCGCTGGAATGTTACCATATCCACCTGCTGATGGTAATGTATAAAACTCTTTAGGAATTTCTACACCTAAACCTGCTAATAGACGTGAGAAGTAACTTGACCAACCATTTGCTACTGTTGCGGCGGTAAGAACATATCCACCTATTAATACCCAACCTATCGCATACGCTACAATTTCACCAACTGATACATATAAATAAGTATATGTACTACCACTTGAAGGGATTGTAGAAGCTAGTTCAGCATAACATAACGCTGCTAAACAACAAGCTAACCCTGCAATTAGGAAAGAAAATACAACTGCTGGTCCTGCTTCTGCCGAAGCCTTACCAGTTAAAACTAAGATACCTGATCCAATAATAGCCCCTATACCGAATAGGACTAAATCCATAGTCTTCATCGTGGGATTTAACGTCTTATTTCTTGACTCTGCTAAAATAGAGTCAATTGATTTTTTTCTAAAAACGTTCATAATATCCTCCTATTTTAAAATAAATATTATTTACTATTAATAATATTTACTAATTATATCATAATTACAGAAATATTGCCAACAAAGACTTAACTTATGTAAGTAAAGAAAAAATGATACTATGAATTACCTTAATAAAATAATATATTCTTGAGATTAGTTTATAATCATTATAAAAAATATGGAATTATGAAATTATAATCTAATATTAAATTTTTTCTAATTAATTATAAACTCAGATTTTACGCATAAATAAAAAAACAAGCCCCTTAAACGTTAGTTTAAAGGGCTTATTCTTATTAACGGCTGTAGTATTCAACGATAAGTTGTTCGTTGATTTCTGGGTGTAATTCACTTCTTTCTGGAAGTCTTACTAATGATCCTTCTAATTTATCAGCATCAAAAGTTAAGTACTCAGGTACAAAGTTAGTGATTTCAACAGCTTCTTTAATGATTTCAAGGTTTCTAGATTTTTCTCTTACTGAAACTACTTGACCTGGTTTAACAGCGTAAGAAGCGATGTCTACTTTTTTACCATCTACAAGAACGTGACCGTGGTTTACTAATTGTCTAGCTTGACGGTTAGTTCTAGCTAAACCTAAGCTGTATACTACAG
>CAURVX010000027.1:0-23207 GCA_963528605.1 uncultured Gemella sp. | reverse complement strand
ACAGATACTTAGGAGGAACTAACTCTAAAGAATTACCAACTCCAATGATGAACATCGTAAACGGTGGATCTCACTCAGATGCTCCAATCGCATTCCAAGAGTTCATGATTTTACCAGTAGGAGCACCTACATTCAAAGAAGCTTTACGTTGGGGAGCTGAAGTATTCCACAACTTAGCTAAATTATTACACAACCGTGGTTTATCTACTGCAGTAGGTGATGAAGGTGGATTCGCTCCAACATTCGAAGGAACTGAAGATGCAGTTGAAACTATTCTTTCTGCAATTAAAGCAGCTGGATTAGAACCAGGTAAAGATGTATTCTTAGGATTCGACTGTGCGTCATCTGAATTCTACGAAAACGGAGTTTATAACTACGCTAAATTTGAAGGTGAAGGTGGAGCAGTTCGTACTTCGGCTCAACAAGTTGATTACTTAGAAGAATTAGTAAACAAATACCCAATCATCACTATCGAAGATGGTATGGATGAAAACGACTGGGAAGGATGGAAATTACTTACAGACCGTATCGGTGATCGCGTACAATTAGTAGGAGATGATTTATTCGTAACAAATACTAAAAAATTATCTCAAGGTATTGAACAAGGTGTAGGTAACTCAATCCTAATTAAAGTTAACCAAATCGGAACTTTAACTGAAACTCTAAATGCTATCGAAATGGCTAAACGTGCTCGTTATACAGCGGTAATTTCTCACCGTTCAGGAGAAACTGAAGATTCTACAATCTCAGATATCGCAGTTGCAACTAACGCAGGACAAATTAAAACAGGTTCTCTTAGCCGTACAGACCGTATTGCTAAATACAACCAATTATTACGTATTGAAGATGAATTAGATGCAACAGCTGTATACCCAGGTGGATTAGCATTCTACAACATTAAACGCTAAGTAGAATATTTATAAAAAGGTAGGAGTCTATGACTCTTGCCTTTTTTGTTGTTCTATAAAATTTAAAGTGAAACTATATATTTCGAAAATTAAATTAAAGTAATAAAATTAGCTATTTATTAGCAAAAATATATAAGATATCTTCTTAAGTTGTGTTTAATTAATAGTATTATTTTATAACAGTATATAGATACTTACTATGACATGGATAGGTAAATGAAAATGAATATCAATGAAAATAAAAGGTGTACTATTACATTTTTGTTTTTTTTAGTTTATATTTGTATTTTTAGAAATTTATAATAAATAAATTTTGATAAATTTTAAAAAACTTAAGAAGTTATAGGATGTTGCTAAATTAATATTTTCTTGATGGAAAATGTTAAATGCAAGATATATTTTTCGGTTATTTTATGATAAATTAAAATTAAGATATTACTTATTATTGTTTTTTTAATGAAAACGACATACTGTATCGCCTTTATGAGTTAAATATTTTATTGATTAGAAGAGATTTCTGTTATATAATGTAATTAAAGTATTAATCATCTATTATTACTTTGTCTTTTAATAACAGGTTTCTTGTAGATGTATATAACATATTTAGTTATCTTAAGCAAATAAATTTTTTATTGTAAGGTGTAAAAAAATGGAATTAAGAAGAAAGACCTTAAAATTAATGGGTTCTCATATAGATATTCTTATTTTTGATAGCGTTGATGCTGAAACTATTTTAGATGATGCTGTAGAAATGTTGAAGGTGTATGAACATAGATTTAGTGCAAATGACGATAGTTCTGAATTAATGGAAGTTAATCATAATGCAGGTGTCAAAGCAATCAAAGTCCATCCGGATTTATTTGATTTGATAAAAATAGGGAAAAACCATAGTTGTGCTCCTAATAGCTTTTTAAATATTGCTATTGGTCCGATTGTACAGACATGGAGAATAGGGTTTAAAGATGTAAAAGTTCCTACTAAACAAGAAATTGATAATTTATTAGAAATAACTGATCCTAATCAAATAATCTTAAATGAAGAAGAGCAATCTGTCTATCTTGCAAGAAAGGGTATGGCTATTAATCTAGGTGCTTTAGCAAAAGGATATATTGCTGATCTAATGATTGAATATTTGAAGAAAAGAGGCGTAGATGCTGGACTAGTTAATTTAGGTGGTAATGTATTAGCTTTTGGTGATGCAAAGCATAATCAAGATTTAATGTGGCGCATAGGTATACAAAATCCAGTAGAAACAAGAGGGAATCATTTATTTACTATAGGGATAAAAAATCAGTCGGTAGTAACATCAGGGATATATGAACGAAATCATACAGAAAATGGTAAAACGTATCATCATATATTAAATCCGAAAACTGGTTATCCCGTTGAAACAAGTGTAGTAGGATTATCGATAATCTCTAGAAAGTCAGTAGATGGAGAAATCTGGACTACAAGATTGTTTGGAAAAGATATCAAAGATATTTTAGAAGAAGTGAACAACTTACCTGATATAGAATGTGTTATTGTAACAACTGAAGGTAAAGTCTATTATACAAGCGGAGTGCTAGATAAAATAATATGTTAAATAAAAATATCTTGAAGAATACTGAATATACTATTAATTTAAGGAGGCTCTATTAAAGTGGCTGAAGTAAAAAACAAAACAAATGTTAAAAAAGCAAAACAAGAAAATTTAGATACAAATAAAGTAGATAGTAAAAAAAATGAGAGAGGAAACAAAAACATGGTAAAATTAATTGGTCTAGTTGGTACAAACTCTAAAAAATCTACAAACCGCCAACTTTTACAATATATTCAAAAACATTTTGCAGGTAAAGCTGATATCGAATTAGTTGAAATTAAAGATCTTCCTTTATTCAACAAACCAGCTAATAAAGAATTACCTGAAGGAGTTAAGGAAATTGCAGATAAAATTGAAGCAGCTGACGGGGTTATCATCAGTTCACCTGAGTATGACCATGCAGTACCTGCATCATTAATGAGTGCAATCGCTTGGTTATCTTATGGAATTCACCCATTCCTTGATAAGCCAGTAATGTTAACTGGAGCTTCATATGGAACATTAGGTTCATCTCGTGCGCAAGCACACATGCGTCAAATTATGGATTCTCCAGAAGTGAAAGCGCGTGTTATGCCAAGTTCTGAGTTCCTATTAGGACATTCATTACAAGCATTTGATGAAGCTGGAGATATTTCTAACCCAGAAACAGTAGCAAAATTAGATAGTTTATTTGCTGATTTCTTATTATTCATCAAAATTACTGAGAAATTAATTAATGCACATAAATTAGCTGAAAAAGAAATTGAAAACTTCTCTTGGGAAGATTTAAAATAGGATAGGAGTGTAGACACATGAAATTAGTAGGAATCGTAGGTTCAAACGCGGAAATTTCTTATAACCGCAAATTAATGGAATTTATAGCAAAAGAATATAAAGATTTATTCACTTTAGAATTATTAGACATTACTAACTTACCAATGTTTAACCAAGATGAAGATCATTCAAGAGAAAACAAAGATTTATTAGTAATGAACCGTAAAATTTTACAAGCTGATGGTGTTATCATCGCTACACCTGAGCACAACCACACAATTACTGCATCACTTAAGAGTGCATTAGAGTGGTTATCATTCGAATTACACCCACTTGAAAACAAACCAGTAATGGTACTTGGAGCTTCATACTATGATCAAGGATCATCTCGTGCTCAATTACACTTACGTCAAATCTTAGACGCACCTGGTGTTAACGCAATTGTATTCCCTGGTAACGAATTCCTTTTAGGTAAAGCTAAAGAAGCATTTGATGCTCAAGGTAATTTAATAGATGATCGTACAGTAGGTTACTTACGTACATGTTTAACTAAATTTGTTAAATTTGCAACAGTAGCACAATCATTAGCAGAAAGAAAACCAACACCAAAAGAAGATTTAACAGCTAGTGGAAAATGTGACACAACAATTGAAGGTGTTGATATGAATGATGATAACTGGGTTGAATTAGCAGCTGAGAAAGTTAATGCTGTATCTGGAGATACATATGTTAAACTTGACCGTGGTATCTTAACAGTAGACCAACTTAACTACTTCTTAAACTCTATGCCAATGGAATTAACTTATGCAGACAGCAATAACCAATTCTTATACTACAACTACCACAAAGAAGATTACGAAATGCTTGCAAAACGTCGTCCAGAACAAGTTGGATGTTCATTAGCAAATGTTCACCCAGAGCACCCAGAGAGAATACATAAGAGTGTAAACTGGTTAGTAGGATTACTACGTTCAGGACAAATCGATGTATTCCGTACACACGTTCCAACTCACGGACCAGATAAATATGTTGTGCACAACTACCAAGCTATGTACGACAAAAATGGTAAATATGCAGGTATCAACGAGTACATCTTAGACTTTAAACCAATCGTAGATTGGTACTTAAAACAAACAGGTCAATCATTAGTTAAAAATGGAGTACCTGTAGGTCACGGATATGCAGCAGCGCCAGCACCAGCAGCAGATGCAACAAGTGGAGCTTCTGACGCTGGTCATGGTGGAGCAGCACCAGCAGCGCCAGCAGCAGACGCAACAAGTGGAGCTTCAGCATAATAAGATAGAAAAAATAAAAAGGCTTAAGTATTATTCTTAAGTCTTTTTTATTTCTAGAGCATATTTAGAGAATATTAGGAAATATTAAGTTATAATATAAAATAGGTACACATTAGTGTAAAATAATATTTGCTAAATACAGAGAGTATTGAATGAATAAAAATAATGTTTTATCTAAATTATTTCATAGGTATTTTATTGTTGCTTTAAATGGAATGGCCTTAGGGTTGTTCTGTACTCTAATTATTGGATTGATTATTAAGCAGATTGCCATAAACCTAAGTGGAAGTTTATCGAGTTTCTTACTTGTTATAGCGAGTATCGCAATGTCATTAACAGGTCCAGTTATTGGTATTGGTGTTGCACATGCGCTTAAAGCTCCTAAATTAGTAATCTTAGCTTCAGGTGTAGTTGGGTTTTTAGGAGCATTTGGATCGAATCTGGGTACTAATAATTTGCTAGATCATGGTAAATTGATAATTAGTGGTTCTGGTGATCCTTTAGGAGCTTTTATAGCTGTAGTTATGGCTGCGGAAATAGGTAGATTTATTTCCGGGAAAACAAAAATAGATATTATTATCACTCCATTTGTCACAATAATCATAGGAGGAATAGTTTCTTATTTAACAGGACCATATTTAATAAAAGGGATGAAAATTCTTGGTACATTTATAAGAGAAGCAACTGAATTACAGCCGTTTATTATGGGAGTAGTAGTTTCAGTTGTTATGGGAATAATTCTAACATTACCTATAAGTTCTGCGGCATTATCTATTATACTTGGATTGTCTGGAATAGCAGCAGGAGCATCTACTGTTGGATGTGCAGCTCAAATGGTTGGTTTTGCGGTAATAAGTTTTAAAGCTAATCGTTGGAATGGATTACTTGCTCAAGGGTTAGGAGCGTCTATGTTACAAGTTCCTAATATTATGAGAAAACCCGTAATTTGGATTCCACCTATTATTGCGAGTGCTATATTAGGCCCTATAGCGACCATTATTTTTAGAATGGAAAATAATCCTGCTGGAGGAGGAATGGGAACATCAGGACTAGTGGGGCAACTTATGACATGGCAAACAATGTCATCTCATACATCTCATTCAATGTTGTTAATAGAGATCTTGTTATTACACTTTATATTACCTGCGATTATTTCATATGGAGTATATTACTACATGGAGAAAAAAGGCTTTGTGAAAGCTGAAGATTATAAATTAGATTTATAAAAATAAAAGAACTAGCTATAGAAAAATTTAGTTAGTTCTTTTATTTTTGTATTTATAATTTTTGTAATGATAAAGAAAGGGAAGTATATATGAAACTAGAATAAAAACTAAGTATGTAAATTTCTAATAAACATGGTCAAAGTGAAAAAAAAGAAAGCCCCGTTACTGATGTAATAGGGCTTTTAAGCTTCTTCTTATTAACGTACTTCTCTAATACGAGCAGCTTTACCACGTAAGTTACGTAGGTAGTATAATTTAGCACGTCTAACTCTACCTTTACGTACAACTTCAATTCTTTCAACTTTTGGAGTGTGAACAGGGAATGTTCTTTCAACACCAACACCGTTTGAAATTTTACGTACAGTATAAGTAGCAGAGATTCCTCCACCACGACGTTTGATAACTACTCCTTCGAATTGTTGGATACGCTCACGTCCACCTTCAACGATACGAACGTGTACTCTTACTGTATCCCCAGCTTTAAATTCAGGAATGTCTGATCTTAATTGCGATTTAGTGATCGCTTCAATGATTTTGCTCATTATTCTTTCTCCTTTTTTTACAAAATGTTCATTACTAATGCTTGATTAACAGAGGAACATCGTAATTTAATGTTTTCACATCTCGACTATTATAACATTATTTTAAGTAAATATCAATAGAAAATTTAATAAAATTTATTATAAAAGAGCTTTTTCCCAAGTATCTTCTTTGAATCCAAGAAGTAGGATATCATTTTTTAAATCAAATGCTAAAGGGCGTTTAATTAACATACCGTTTTCATGAAGTAATGTTAATGCTTCATCAAGAGATAATATCTCTAATTTGTCTTTTAATCCAAGTTCTTTATAAACAAGACCGCTAGTGTTAAATAATTTCTTTAATGGAAGATCGAATGTTTTAATAATTTTCTTAAATTCTGCTACTGTTGGTGTTTTTTCTTTAACATTGAAGTATGTTGCTTCAATATTGTTTTCTGTTAAAAGTTTTTTTGCTTTTCTACATGTCGAGCATGTCGGATATTCGTAAATAGTTAGCATATAATCACCTCAATAATTTTTTATAAAATCTAATAATTATTGATATTATAATATTTATTTTTAGTAGTGTAAAGAAATCTGTTTATAGTTTAATTTATATGATAAGCTTTTAAATTAATTAAATAAATAAGTTGTGATATAATTAACTTATAGGAATAAAGGAGAAATACTATGCAAAAAATAATTGTAAAAGATGTTTCTAAAATATATGGAGAAAATAGTAATAAAGTTATAGCGAATGATGCCATTAGTTTTGATATTAATGAAGGAGAATTTGTTGTAATTTTAGGTCCAAGTGGAGCTGGGAAGAGTACATTACTTAACATTATAGGTGGAATGGATAATGCGAGTAAGGGGTCTATTAATATTTTTGGGAAAGAGATTGTTGGCTTAAGTGAAGCGGAACTAACTAGATATAGAAGAGAAGATATAGGTTTCGTTTTTCAATTCTATAATTTAATTCCAAACCTAACAGTTTTAGAAAATGTCGAATTAGCTGGACAAATTGTAAAACAACCGAAAAAAGCAACAGATATCCTAAAGTTAGTGGGATTAGAACATAGAATGGATAATTTCCCTTCGCAAATTTCTGGGGGAGAACAACAGCGTGTTGCTATAGCGAGGGCAATAGCTAAAAATCCAAAACTATTACTTTGTGATGAGCCAACTGGTGCATTAGATTATAAGACGGGAAAAAATATCTTAAATATCCTAAAGGACTATAGTGTGGATGAGAAAAAAACCGTAGTTATTATCACTCACAATAGTTCTATAGCTGAAGCTGCAGACAAGGTAATAGAAATTTACGATGCTAAGGTAAAAAAAGTAACACAAAATATTAATCCTAAAAGTATTGATGAAATAGAGTGGTAGTGTTATGAAAGCAATAAATAGAGATATATTAAGAGAAATATTAAAAACAAAGTCGAAGTTTATATCGATAATGATAATAATGTTTCTGGGAGTTTTTATCTTTGTAGGTCTAAAAGAAACATCACCTGCTATGGTGAATACCTATAATAAGTATATAGAACGTCATAAGATGTATGATTTAAGAGTGAGTCATAATTTTGGAATCAATGAAAAAGATATGAAAATTATAAATGCTCTGGATAATGTTGATTTAAGTGAGAGTTATTTTATAAAAAAACTTCAGATAACTAATAGTAATGAGTTTGTAAATATTGAATCTTTACCCGAAAAATTAGTTTTACCTAAGATAACTGAAGGTACTTTACCTAGTAGTGATCAAGAAATAGCTTTAGTTGAATCACTGCAAAGTAGTTATAAAATTGGAGATGAGATTTCTTTTATTTCAGATAAGACTGATAGTAATACTTTAAAACAATATGAGTTTAAAGTAGTTGGGTTTGTTCAGGGGGCAGATCATATAGAGGTATCTAATAATAATCTGGCTAATAAGGACTATTTTGGGTATGTAAAAAGAGATGTTTTTAAATTTGAAAATGTAAGTGGAGTAAATCTAAAACTTAAAGATATTAACTATAAATATAGTGATAAAGATTATATTACTGAAGTTAATAAGACTAGAGATAGCCTGATAGAAAAATTAAAAATTCAACAAAAAATCGACGAAAAAAATTATTTAGAAAAAAATAATAAAAAATTAAATGAAAATGAAAAAGCAATAAATCAAGTACAAGAACAACTTAATAGTGTTAAAGAAAAACTTGAATTATTAAAAAATGTTGATAGTAAGAGTTACAATGAACAAGTAGAAAAACTGAGTAAAGCTCAAAAAGAGATTGAAGATAATAAAAAACAACTAAATATTGGGAAAGCTAGTCTTTCAGAAGAAAGTTATCCTAGGTTCTCGGTAGAAAATATTAGAGGTTTAAAAAACTATGCTCAATTTATAGATTCTGCGAGTAGTTTAACCTTTGTAGCTAATGTTTTTTCGATATTTTTATTCGTTGTATCGATTTTAGTTTCACTAACAACTTTAACTAGAATGATAGACGAAAATAGGATAAACATCGGTACGCTTAAGTCGCTTGGATACAGTAATTATCAAATTTCTAAAAAATATTTTGTATATGGTGGCTTATCTACCTTGGTAGGTACGATATTAGGTATTATTGGTGCGTATTTAGTGATTGTACCGATAATATATAACTCTTATGCAAGGTTCTTTACTTTTAACACACCAGAGATCGTATACACTCCAAGTATACTTATCGTAGCTTTTGTTATTTCATTAGGATGTATAAGTTTAGCAATTTATATACCTCTTAGAAAAAACTTAAGAGAAAAGAGTGCGTACTTGTTGCGTCCTAAGGCACCGAGCGGAGGAAGTAGAATATTTTTAGAAAGAATACCGTTTATTTGGTCTAGACTTAGCTTTTTAAGGAAGGTAACATTTAGAAATATTTTTCGCTATAAAATTAGAATGTTAATGACGATATTTGGAGTTGCAGGATGTCTAACTCTTATGTTTATAGGTTTTGGTATTCGTTATGGAGTAATAAATATTTCTAATGAACAATTCAAGGTAATTAATAAGGTAGATATCGCAGCTACTTATAATCCTTATATAGACAATGAAAGTGTAGAAAAACTTCAAAAAGAGATTGATAATAATAAGAATGTGAAAGCTAGCACCAAAGTAAATATTCAACTTGCTACTTTCGAAAGTAATAATGAAATTATAGATTCTGCACAGCTGATAACTGTAAATAAAGATTATTATAAAGATTATATTACATTAACTAATAAAGATAATAAAGGAATTAACTTGCCAGTTGACGCGGCTGTAGTTAGTGAAAAACTTGCGTATTTGCACAAATTGAATATTGGAGATAGTTTTAATATAATTGTAAACAATAAAGAATACACATTGACTGTTGCTGAAATTAATAAAAATTACTTTGGACATACAATATATATTAATAAAGACTATTACGAATCAGTATTTAAAAAGCAGTATAAGGATAATACGTTTTTAGTACAAACTACAGGAGGTAAGGAAACTGTAGAAAATGTGGTGAGTAACCTACATAACAATAAGGATATAGTAAATATAAGCGATAATTCTAAAATACAGGAAATACTTGATAACTTTATTAAAGGAATAGATATTATAGTGGCAGTTATGGTGATTTGTTCAGTTACATTAGCGCTTGTAGTATTATATAATTTAATAAATGTTAATGTATCTGAGCGTATTAGAGAATTATCAACGATAAAAGTTCTTGGTTTTTATCCAAGCGAAGTAACTATTTATGTATTTAGAGAAATCTTTTACTTAAGTGGGGTAGGTATTATTTTAGGTAATTATCTAGGTTATAAAATGTATTTAAAAATAATACTAGAACTCGCGGGTAGAGATATGATGTTTAGTAGTAAAGTACCTTTAGTAGTTTATTTATTAGCATCGGGTATTACAATATTGATTACTATAGTCGTAATGATAGTAATGCATAAAAAACTGAAAAAAGTAAACATGGTAGAAGCTCTTAAGGCAATAGAGTAGAATAGGAGAAAAAATGGTAATTATAATAAATGATGAAGCGAAAAAGTTATTAAAAGATAAAAATAAAAACTATATATTAGTATCACTATTTCAACAAGCTTGTTGAGGTGGCGGAGTAAATAAAGTTATCGGGGTTTCGATAGCAAGCAAATTTGATAAGGAATTATATTCAAAATATGTAGTTGATGGAATAGATGTTTATATCGACTATAGATTAAATATAGGAGAAAATGTAGAAATAGGTGTAGAAAAATTTCTGTTTATGAAATATTTTAACCAAGTGGGGATTACTGCTTTATAAATAAAAAAAACAACTAGAGATGAAAAGTTTCATTTCTAGTTGTTTTTATGTTTTAGTTAGAAGAGGCGATAAGCTCTTCTTCTTTTTTGTGTTTGTCGTTGTAGATTTTTTTCATAATACCGATAACGATTGATAGTGCAAATAGGCACATTAATCCGATGAATAGGTTTCTAGCGCCACCTGATAGTGTGCCACCTACATATGAATAAACAATTGTTGCTGGTAACTGTCCCACACCAGTTGCTATGAAGAATCGCCAGAAACTCATATTAGTAAGACCGGCAGCGTAACTAACGAAGTCGAAAGATACGAACGGTAATAATCTACAAATAAGAATAGCTTTATCTCCGTATCGTTCGAAGAATACATCAATACTTGCCATTGCACCTTTACTTGTAAGTTTTTCTACAACATCACGTCCTAATCCTCGAGCGATATAGAAACATACTGCAGCCCCTATCATTGCTGTTGACCAAGATAATACAGCCCCTAGTACCCAACCGAAGATAGCAGCGTTAGATAGTGTGATTAAAAATGCTGGAATAGGTGCAGCTATTGATTGAAGTACCATTAGTACTCCAGAGACAACCGCAGCCCAAGCGCCCCAACCACGTAAGTATTCGATTACTGCATTTGTATCGAATTGAGATAGTGTTGAGAAGGCTGTATTAATTCCATTCTTAAAACTAGGCACTGCAAAGTAAACAGCGAAGAAGATTGCAAAACATGCAAGTGTAATATATCTCACTTTTTTACGTTGTGCTTTTAATTTTTTCTCCTCTTCTGGATCAACTTCTCTTAAATCACTAAGTTTTACTTCTTTTTCTTTTAATGCTTTAAGTTCTTCTTTAGTATATACTTTTTGGTATTTAGAAAGTGTTAAAATAATATAAAGATTTATTAAGTTAACGATAATAATACCAACTATAAATGGAATCTTAATTTGATTAAGTGTTCCAGCATGCAATACTTCACGAGCTATATATAGTAAAGTTTTAGTTTTACCTGAAAAAATAGCCATTAGAAGTATAATTGCTTCTATAATGAAAAATGTATATTTATGATTTATACGTTTAAAATATAATCCTGTCATTATACCGTAAATAGTCCAAACGAATATCACAAGACTTTGGTCAGCTAACATTTCAAACTGTGTAAAGAAGAACAGTAAGAATGCGAAGAAGTAACCAACAGCTATACCGACACTTGTGAAATAGAATAATAATCTTAAGCGTTTCATTAAATCTCTCCTTGTGATTAGCTATTATTTTTTAATGCTATAAATAACAGCTGCATATGTTCCATCTTCTGGAAGAATATCTTCGTTACCAGTGAATTTAACCTCTTTACGAGTTTCAACTGCACCATAAGTATAAGTAGTATTAGAGATGATACCTACCGGACAACTATCTAAGCAAGATAAGCATCCTGTGTTTTTATCAAGAGCGTTTTTCAAGTTACCACCGAAACGAAAATCGATTTGTTTCCCGTTACTATCCTTTACAACTTCATTAATGTCATATTTTTTGTCAGCACCGTTCCAAGTAATTTCAGCTTTAATAGGAGTTCCTTCAACATGTGTAGTAGTCGCATTATTTGCAGTCATATTGTTTCCAGGTTTTGCACCAATCTCAATTAGAGCGTTGTAAAATTCTTCAGGTTTAGCAAATGCCGTAAATATTGACTTAGCACCATTAGTACCACTTTGTTCTACAGAGTTATGTCTTGTGGCTTCATCGAAGTATTTACCGTTGATTTTTGTAAGTACTGTTATAGTACCTGCTTCTTTATCTACTTTTATTGGTTTATCTAATGATACACCAGCTACGTAGTCTGCAGGTTGATTTGAATTTTGTGAAGTTGAATTAGATGAACTACTACATCCAACTGCGGTAAATGCTAACCCAGCAGCCATAAGGACTGATAATATTTTTTTTGGTTTCATGAACGAATCCTCCCTATATTAATAAATTTCTTATATATTTGTATTATAACATTTATATAAATAGCTAACAATAATCTATATAAAATATTATATAAATTTAATTACTAATAAAGAGAAAGTACATTTAATCGACGAAAAATATTATTTTATTTTAAATATAAGATATGTACAAAAATAATAAATAGGAATATATAGTGAGTAAATAATTTATTATAAATTGTATATTCATGGTTATAAGACTAAGAAAGAATAAAATACGGTCCGCTGATAGTTGTTATCAATTGGTAAGAGGTGTAGTTTATATTAAATTGAGCATTATAATTATTAGCGAAATAACTAGAAATATGATATAATATTTCAGTTATAGATGAAAACATAAAAGTTTTTTGGAAATATGTAAGAAGCTAGAGAAAGGAGAAAAAGAATGTTAATTCAATTAAATAATGTAACAAAGAATTTCGTTGTTAATGAAATTTTTTCAAATGTAAAATTAGAAATTAACGATAAAGATCGCGTTGCTATTGTAGGTAGAAATGGAGCAGGGAAGAGTACGTTATTAAAAATTATATCAGGCGCTATTAGTTTCGATAGTGGGGAGAGAACTATTTCTAGAAATACAACGGTAGGATATTTATCTCAAGAATTTATCGTAAGAGAAGACTTGTCAATTTACGAAGAGATGATTACATGTTTTGATGAAATTATTACATTAGAAGCAGAATTAGAAAAACTTTCATTTGAGTTAACGCCAGAAAATATTGAAAATGATCCGATGCTACTTAATAAATTCGATAGACTACAAAATGAAGTGTTAACACATAAAGACTATCATTATAAGAGTAAGATAGAGAGTGTATTATACGGATTAGATTTCACAAAAGAAGTTTTCGATAAGAAGATTAGTACTTTCTCTGGTGGAGAGAAGACAAGATTGTCAATGGCTAAACTATTGTTAAGTGAGCCTGATTTATTAGTTTTAGATGAACCTACCAACCACCTTGATATGGAAAATGTAGCATGGTTAGAAAATTACCTTTCATCATACAATGGTGCAATAGTTATAGTCAGTCACGATAGGTATTTTTTAGATAAAGTTGTAAATGTTGTATATAACTTGGAATTCGGTAAACTTAAAAAGTATGTAGGTAACTATTCGAAATTCTTAGTACAATATGAAGAAGATTATGAAAAACAATTAAAAGAATATACGAGTCAACAGAAGGATATAAAAAAATTAGAAGAATTTGTTCAGAAGAATATAGCAAGAGCATCTACTAGTAAAATGGCTAAAAGTCGTCAAAAAGTATTAGATAAGATGGATCTTATCGATAATCCAAAAAAAGATGATAAGGCAGCAGGTATAGAGTTCTTAATTAAGGAGCAAAGTGGTCGTGATGTTCTTACGATTAGTGATTTACAAGTAGGTTATAATGGAATTAAAGTGGGGCAGAGTTATAATCTTTCTGTGTATAAAGGTGATAGAATAGCAGTAGTTGGAAGAAATGGTATAGGAAAGTCTACATTAATAAAAACTATCGCTAAGAGACAAAAAGAAATTTCTGGTTCTGTTCAATATGGAAGTAAAGTATCATTAGGATACTATGATCAAAAACAAGCAGAGTTCGAATCTTCAAAAACAATATTGAATGAATTGTGGGATGAGTATCCTTTAATGAAGGAAGCAGAAGTAAGGACAGTGCTTGGTAGATTCTTATTTAGAGGCGATGATGTTCTTAAAATAGTAAGAGATCTTTCTGGTGGAGAAAAGGCGAGATTGCAACTTGCAAAACTGATGTTAGAGAAAAATAATCTTCTTATATTAGATGAGCCGACTAACCACCTTGATATTACTAGTAAGCAAGTATTAGAAGAAGCATTGAAAAATTATGAAGGGACTATTCTTTTTGTTAGTCATGATAGGTACTTCATTAATAAGATTGCTAATAAAGTACTAGATATTACTGATAATGGTCATAATATATACTTAGGAAATTATGATTACTATTTGGAAAAAAGAGAACAAGAGAGAATAGCTCAACAATTAACTAAACAGAATGAAGAAGTAGTTGTTGAAAGAGAAGCAAATAACTATATTCTAGATAAGGAAGCAAAAAGACGTGTTCGAAAATTAGAGAGAACTCGTGATGAATTGATGAATAAAATTGAAACTTTAGAAGAAAAAATACAAGCTGTAAATAATGAACTTGCTAAAGAGGAAGCTTATACTGATATGATAAAAACTCAAGAATTTAATGAGCAGTTAAAACAGTTGAATTCTGAATTAGAAGAGTTAAATGATTCTTGGTTAGAAATTGAAGAGGAATTAGAGAGTATTAATGGATAGTAAAATTAAAATAACGACTTATGTTGATTCTGAAAAAATACATGAGGAAACTTGTGTAGGAAGTTTTTCGGAACAGACAAGTAGTGAAAAAATAAGCTATAGTGATAAAAATAACAAAAAAATAGAAATTTTTATTGACAAAATAAAAGAAAGTGTTAGTATAGAAAAAGACGATTCAAAAATGTACTTAGCATATACGAGAACAAGCAATGACTACAGTACACAATATGGTCAGATGAAATTAGAAACACAGCTTGTAAATATAAGTAAAAAAACAAAAAATAACCTTACTTTGTACGAAATAGTGTACAATATACACTTCGGAAGTAACGATAAACAGAAAAATAAATTGAAAATATTAGTGAAAAATATATAGTAGGTAATTAGGAGGGATTTTTGGTGAAAAATAAAATAGTAGAATTAATACAAAATTCTTTAGCCAAATTAGAAATTGATGGAGTAGATATTCATGTAGAAACTCCGAAAAACACAGATAATGGAGATTTTTCTTCAAACGTAGCGATGCAATTAACAAGAGTTTTACGTGAAAACCCTAGAGTTATCGCAGAGGAAATAATCAGTAATATAGAAGAAGATGAAGCGGTAGAAAAAATTGAAATAGCCGGGCCAGGATTTATTAACTTTTTCGTTAAAAAATCAAGTCTTGGTAGTGTTGTTGGAAAAATTTTAGAAGATGACTTTAACTATGGTGCAAACAACACTGGACAAGGTAAAAAAGTACTATTAGAATATGTATCAGCTAATCCAACAGGAACACTACACGTAGGTCATGCTAGAAATGCTGCATATTCTGATTCATTAGCGAGAATAATGAAAAAATCAGGATATGATTTATCTCGTGAATACTATATCAATGATGCAGGTAATCAAATTAATAATCTTGTGATTTCAGCGATTACTAGATATAAACAAGCTCTAGGCATTGATGCTGAGATGCCAGAGGATGCATACCATGGTGAAGATATTAAAGTTTTAGGTCAAAAACTAAAAGATGAATTCGGTGAATCATTATTAGAAAGAGAAGACTTAAATGAGTTTATTCGTGAGTATGCAGTAGCATATGAAATGGAAAATATAAAAAAAGACCTTGGTGATTTTGGTTTAGAATATGATGTATTCTTCAGTGAAAAATCATTATATGAAAATGGTCTTGTAGATAAAGCTTTAGAATCATTAAGAGAACAAGGTTTTGTTTATGAAAAAGATGGAGCTTTATGGCTAGAAACAACAGCTTTAGGTACAGGAGATGACAAAGACCGTGTATTGATTAAAGCAGATGGTTCGCTAACATACTTAACTAGTGATATAGCCTATCACAAAAATAAATTAGATCGTGGATTTGATTTACTATTAGACGTTCTTGGTGCAGATCACCATGGTTATGTAGCTAGACTTAAAGCTAGTGTAGTAGCTATGGGATATAAAGCAGATCAATTAGAAGCGTTAATAATGCAAATGGTACAACTTCTAAATAATGGTGAAGTTGTAAAAATGAGTAAGAGAACAGGTAAGGCAATTACACTTCGTGATTTAATAGATGAAGTAGGAGTAGATGCTGCTCGTTATTTCCTAGTAATGAGAAGTGCGGATAGTCACTTAGATTTTGACTTCGCTGTGGCGAAAGAGCAATCAAGCGATAATCCACTATACTATGTTCAATATGCCCATGCTAGAATTTGTTCAATCTTACGTCAAGCGGCTGAACAAACTGATTATAATGTTAATAACTGTGATTATGAATTATTAACAGATGAGTACTCAGTAGACTTACTGAAAAATCTAGCTTATTATCCAGAAATTGTAGCTCAGGCTGCCAAAAATTATGAACCACATAGAATTTGTAATTATTTACAAAGTCTTGCAAGTTCATTCCATAAATTCTATAATAATAACAAAGTAATAACTGAAAATAAAGAACAAACTCAAAGTTACTTAGCATTAATTACAGCTGTTAAAATAGCTTTAAGAAATGCTTTAGATTTAATCGGAGTATCAGCTCCAGAAAAAATGTAATAAATAAAAAAGAAGGGAATCTAATACAAATGGTAAAGTTAAAAGATTTAAGCACAGAAAAAATTAAGGAAATGTCATTAATAGATTTATGTTATGCATATATGGTAGAAGAAGGAATTGAAAAATTAAATATTTATGATTTCCTAGATTATATTAAACCATTAAGAAATGTTGATGAGGAAGAATTCACTGCACAAGCAGCATATTTCTACACAGATCTAAACTTGGATGGACGTTTTGTATGTGTTGAAGATGGTAGTTGGAAATTAAGAGATAGTTTATTCGTAGAAGATATTAAAAACTTTGTTGAACCAAGTGTTCAAAAATTTGAAATCGATGATGAAGATGAAATTGAAGAGCTTGGAGAAGAAGAACAAGAAGATGTCCATGATGAAGTTGATGCTCTAATCGAAGAAGAAGATATGGAAGAGAGTGAAGATGTCTTCGATTTTGATAATGATGGTATTGTATCAAAATTCAATATTTCAACTGAAGAAGAGGAGTTTTAATAAAAGAGCCGTAAGGCTTTTTTATTTTTTAGTCTTTTTTGTTGCATATTATATTAATATGAAGTATAATAGAGAAAGTCAATAAAACATATAGTAAAAATTGTAATACAGGTTCTAAGTTTTTTAAGTGATTAATACAATGTCACATTTATTTTATTTATTATCTTTAACGGCAAGACTACGATTGATTATTGATAATATAAAATAAAAAGGAGATTGTAACTTATGAAACAAGGTACAGTAAAATGGTTTAACGAGGAAAAAGGATTCGGATTTATCGAAGTAGCAGGAGAAAAAGATATTTTTGTCCACTTCTCAAGTATTAAAAAAGACGGATTCAAAACTTTAAAAGAAGGCGATAAAGTTGAATTTGAAGTTGAAGACGGTGCTCGTGGACCACAAGCAGCTAACGTAGTTGTTCTTTAATTAGAAAAGTAAGAAAGTTATAATTAGACTTTTATGTCTAGTTATAACTTTTTTTTATACATAATCTAAGGTTCATAGTTTTAACAAATTGTTCATTATGTAAATAAAATATATTAATGGAAACGAATGCAATTTTATTGAAAAATAATTGTATATAAATTATAATTGTATCAAAAGTCGAAAATATCAATATTGAAATCGCATATAAAGGGAAATGATAAATTTAAGGTTATAGAACTTTATTCTTAGAGAAAGATAGTAGCTAATTTTTATTCTATAGTATTGAAATATGATATTTTATCTAGAAAAAGGAGATTCAAAAAATGAAAATTACTGAAGTGAATACATCAAAAGCACCTAAAGCAGTAGGACCATATGTGCAAGCAAACAAGGTAGGAAATCTGATTTTTTGCTCGGGTCAATTAGGAATTAATCCAGAAACTGGAAAAATTGTTGAAGGTGGAGTTATCGAAGAAGCAAAACAAGTGTTTAAAAATATTGAAGCAGTACTAGAAGAAGCAGGGAGCTCTATGAATCATGTTGTAAAATCATTAGTATTATTGAAAAATATTGCTGATTTTGCTGAAGTGAATAAAGTTTATGCGGAGCAATTCAATGATGTGCTTCCCGCTAGATCAGCTTTCCAAGTAGCAGCGTTGCCATTAGGTGGTAACATTGAAATTGAAGTCATAGCTGTAGAAAAATAGTAAAAAGAAAAAATCAAGGATAGTTATTGTTATCCTTGATTTTTTGCGTTATAGCTAGCAATTGCAGCATTTATTTCTTCATTTGTAAAATTAGAGATATCACCTTTTAACTCATTCTCAATGATATTTCTACTTGTGCTACCTTCCTGAGTGTAGCGTATAGTGTTGTATGTCTCAGGTACTTGTTGACCAATAATTTGTGGATGATTTTGAGTATTAGGTATAGATGAAGCTTTTTTAGTATCTGTGGAATTATTTTTAGTACTGTTAGAATTTTTATTAGAAGATGTAGTTTCTTTTTTAGAGACTACTCTATTTTCTATTTCTTTTTTAGTTTCTTCTTTTTTAGTTACGTTAGTCTTGTGATTTTTTTCTAATTCTGAGGTTTCAGAATTTAATAGCTTTTCTTTTAAGGCTTCGTATTTAAATTCGTATTTAGCTATAATAGCTTTAACTTGATCAGAATAGTTAGGTGAAGTTGTATCTAATTCTAAAATCTCAATAAGAGCATTATCATAATTATCTAATTGTGTATATAAATATGAAATTGCTTTTGAAAAAGTACGATTTGTGTCTAATTTTTTTGCTTGTTTTAAACGTTCGTAAGCAGTTTCTGTGTCTGCATTATTAAGCGCGTTGTCGATTTTTACTAGTTCACTAGCAATATTAACTTCATTATCTATATTTCTTAATGTTTCTTTAGCTTTTTCTGTAGTTAAAGTCTCAAGGCCATTTAAGCCGGTTTTAAAATCATATGAATCATTAATTAATGATATATATTTTGAATGTTCTTCTTTGAAATTCTTATTTCCTGCATTAAGGTAGTAATATGTCCCACCTACTAAGAAAAATATTGCTAATATAGGCATTAAAACAGAGATTATTTTTTTCATAAAGGGTTACACTCCTTTCTTTAATGTCTTTAACTATAATTTATTGTATAATGTTAAGAAAAAAAAATCAAGTGAAGCAAATGATAAGTAATTAAATTAAATACATATATTAGCTACCTAAATGATGAGTGGGATTATTATATAGTGAAATAAATAGTAGCTATTAATGTTGAATTTTGTGGAAAAATAATCTTATATAGTAGTGAATGAACATAATGAAGGATGAAAATTATAAGATAAAATACACAATAATTTCTTGACAATAATAATAGTTTGGTATAATATATTTAAAAGAAACGTGACAAAAAAAGTAAAAAGAATTTTATTTTATGTTTTAATTAAAGAGAATTTAATCCTTAGGCTGAAAGATTAAATATTAATGATTAAAATAATGAACACTTTTTGTAAAACTTAATAAATTAAAAATAAGGTATCGATATTTCGATATGAATTAGGGTGGCACCACGAATTTAGTTATCGTCCCATATAGTACAAGCTATATGGGACGATTTTAATTTATATTGAAGTATGATTTGTAGATAAATCATTGAAAGGAGAATGAAATGGTAATTAGTATGCCGAGAGGGACTCAAGATATACTACCTGAAGAAAGTATTAAATGGCAGTATATTGAAGGGAAACTAAGAGAAATCAGTAAGAACTTTTGCTATGAAGAAATTAGAACACCAATGTTTGAATCAACAGAATTATTCAGTAGAGGAGTTGGAGATACTACTGATATAGTTCAAAAAGAGATGTATACTTTTCAAGATAAAGGAAATAGATCATTAACACTAAGACCTGAGGGAACTGCTGGAACAGTTCGTTCTTATATAGAAAATAAATTATTCGCTAAAACAATTCAACCACAAAAATTATACTATGTTGGTCCGATGTTTAGATATGAAAGAAAACAAAAAGGACGTTATCGTCAATTCGTTCAATATGGAGTTGAGGTGATTGGAGAAGAAAGTCCGAAAATCGATGCTGAGGTAATTAGCTTAGCGTACAATATTTATAGAATGTTTGGTATAGAAAATATCAAAGTAAGTATTAACTCTTTAGGTAATCCTGAAGAAAGACAAACTTATAATGAAGCATTAGTAAAACATTTTGAACCTAGAATAAATGAGTTTTGTGAAGATTGTAATAATAGACTTTACAAAAACCCTATGAGAATTTTAGATTGTAAAGTTGATGCAGAACATGAACTTATCAAAACAGCACCAAAATTATTAGATTACTTGGGTGAAGATTCTAAGCAATATTTCTCAGAAGTTCTAAAACACTTAGATGCATTAGGTGTAAAATATGAAATCGATCATAATTTAGTTCGTGGATTAGATTACTATACTCATACTGCATTTGAGATTATGATAGATAATCCTGAAGTGGAATTAAAAACACTTTGTGGAGGTGGTCGTTATAATGGTTTAATTAAATTGTTAGATGGGCCGGAAGATAAAAAAGGTATCGGTTTTGCTTTAAGTATAGAAAGATTATTATTAGCTCTTGAAAGTGAAAATATTGAATTACCTATAGATGATACAATCGATGTTTTTGTAGTTGCTATGGGTGAAGAATCTTCAAATGCTGGAGTTAAAATAACTAATGATTTAAGATTAGCTGGATATAGCGTACAAAATGATTATTTTGATAAAAAAATGAAAGCTCAAATGAAGATTGCTGATAGATATAATGCAAAATATTCTATAATAATTGGACAAAGTGAGCTGGAGAGTGGAACGCTTGTCGTAAAAGATATGAAATCATTTGAACAAGAAACAATTAAATTAGAAAGCTTGGTTGACTATTTACAAGAGAAATTGAGAGGAGAAAAATAATGAGCGCATACGGAAGAACGGAATACGCTGGTCGTATAGATGAAAAATATGTTGGGAAGAAAGTAACATTAAAAGGTTGGGTTAGTAAACGCCGTGACCTTGGTAACTTAATCTTTATTGATGTAAGAGATAGAATGGGTGTAGTTCAATGTGTATTCTCAGGAGAAAAGAATGCTGAACTTCATGAATTAGCAGGAACTTTAAGAAACGAATTCGTAGTTTCTATAGAAGGAGAAGTAGTATTAAGAAATGAATCTACAGTAAATGAGAAAATTGCTTCTGGTAAAGTAGAAGTTATTGCTGACAAATTAGAAATCTTATCTAAAGCAAAAACATTACCATTCGTATTAGACGATGCAAGTTTATCAAGTGAAGAGTTACGTCTTAAATATCGTTACCTAGACTTAAGAAGAACAGAACTTGCAGAAGTATTACACTTACGTTCAAAAATCACTAAAGCAACTAGAGATTATTTAGACAACAACATGTTTGTTGATGTTGAAACACCAATTTTAACTAAGTCTACTCCAGAAGGAGCGCGTGACTATTTAGTACCGAGTAGGGTCCACCCAGGTGAATTCTATGCATTACCACAATCACCACAATTGTTCAAACAATTATTAATGGTTGCGGGATTCGATAGATACTATCAAGTAGCTCGTTGTTTCCGTGATGAAGACTTACGTGCAGACAGACAACCAGACTTTACACAAATCGATATGGAAATGAGCTTTATGTCACAAGAAGAAATTCTTACTATGATAGAAGGTTTAATTGCACACGTAATGAAAGAAGTAAAAGGAATTGATGTAGTATTACCATTCTCACGCCTTGACTATGAAGAAGCAATGGAAAGATTTGGTAGTGATAAGCCTGATACTCGTTTTGGAATGGAATTGAAAGATGTTAGTGATCTTGTTAAAAACTTAGACTTCAAAGTGTTCTCAAATGCAGTAGAACAAGGTGGAGCAGTAAAATGTATCGTAGCTAAAGGATGTGCAGAGCAATATTCTCGTAAAGATATTGACGCTTTAGGTAAATATGTTGCAAACTATGGAGCTAAAGGATTAGCATGGGTTAAAGTAACAGAAGAAGGATTAAATGGAGCCATTGCTAAATTCTTTACAGATGAAGTAGCGCAAGAATTAGTAGCTCGTGTAGATGCAGAAGTTGGAGACATTATTTTATTTGCTGCAGACAGTAAGAAAGTATGTTATGCATCATTAGGTGCGCTACGTCAAAAATTAGCAGCTGATTTAGATCTGATTGACAAAGATAAATATAACTATCTATGGGTAGTAAATTGGCCATTATTAGAGTATGATGAAGAAAAAGGTCGTTACAGTGCAGCTCACCACCCATTCACAATGCCAAAATTAGAAGATGTTGAACTGTTAGAGACGGCACCAGAAAAAGCATATGCACAAGCTTATGATATAGTACTTAATGGATATGAATTGGGTGGAGGAAGTATCCGTATTTACGATAAAGAAGTACAATCTTCTATGTTTAAAGCATTAGGATTCACACAAGAACAAGCTCAAGAACAATTTGGATTCTTACTAGATGCGTTTGAATATGGTGTACCACCTCACGGAGGATGTGCACTAGGATTAGATAGATTCGTTATGTTATTAGCTGGACGTGATAACTTACGTGATACAATTGCGTTCCCTAAAACTGCGAATGCAGCAGATCCAATGACTCAAGCTCCATCACCAGTTGATTTAGAGCAATTACTAGAGTTAAACATTTCTCTATTAAGAAAATAAATTAAATAGTAATATAATGTATATCTGAGGAAGAGTTAATCTTTTCCTCAGATTTTTTAAAAAATTGTATTGACATAAAGTAAAACAGATGATAGAATAGTAAAAGTCTTCTCAAGAAGAAGACGAACAATCAAA
>CAURVX010000026.1:0-23465 GCA_963528605.1 uncultured Gemella sp. | reverse complement strand
TTTATAGATTAACTTTCCACTCAACATAAAATCTAATTAACGTTCTGTTAAATTATAGAAATTATATCAAATAGAAAATTACTAGTCAATATTTTTTCTGAAAATTCAAGATTGTTTTTAGAATTCGTTAAATTTATAATATTACGTATATTTATAAATCATTGATTATCACTGTTTAATTTGATATAATCAAACTTGAGAGAGAAGTTAGGGAGTTGTAACACTTCCGATAAAGATTGCGGTAGCCGTTTATTTTTCAAAGTCGAAGACTGAAGAAAAATATTACGAATAGCGTATGCAACAGGAACTTAAAAAGCAGGTACTAAAAATTAGTATCTGCTGTTTCTAGTTCCCACTGCTGTGGCTACTTCAATATGAAAGGGGATGGTGCTATGCTCGCATACACTAAAATCTGGATGAAAGGAGTAGCAAGTTGTCAGCTTACGAAATTGTACAGACGATTATTGGAATAAATCTATTGATTGTTTCAGTAGTTAGTGCATGTATTGTAGCATTAAAAAAAGACAATAAAAAATAACCATCTTTATGCTTTGGCAGGCTAGATGGTTATAAAATACCTAAACTAGAGCCACCGTCTTTAAAACGGCTCTCTCTTTTATGCTTAAATTCTAACATAGATGAAGTAAAAAATCAAAGATTTTGAAATAGTGATCTTTCAATAATCTTTCTAATTGTTTTCATATCCAATCCCCTTATTCTTAAATTTTTTAACCGTTAAATAATACTCCATACAAAAAAGCTAGGAAAAATTCCTAGCTTAATAACGTTCACATTTAGGATATAGGTAGTGAATCACCTTCCTTTATACTACTATATTTCTACTAGAAAATCAATTTTTTATATTTTGTTTTAGACCTTTTACTTCTTTTAATACTCTCCTACAACCTTATATTTGCTCAGTATATATTTTAACTGATCACCTGTAACATCTTTGTATTTATAATCTATATTTTCTACTGCTAAATAATTCAATACTTTTCTAATACTGACATAGCCTTTTTTAGCCACTACGATATGATCTAGCATTTCAATACCAACTATTTCACCAACTTCCATTAGATTTATCGTCGTTTTAATATCTTCTATGGAAGGTGTTGCATCTCCACTGGGGTGGTTATGCACACAGACGATGCTCGAAGCACTATTTTTTATCGCTAGTTTAAACACTTCTCTTGGATGTACTACTGACATAGATAAGCTACCTTTAAATACTTCTCTTTTTTCGATTATTTTACCCTTCGTATCAATATCTAATACTACGAAAACTTCTTGCGTTAAATTCTCTAAAGATGATTTTAGATAATTGGCTATTGACTGCGGGCTATCACACTTCACTTCTAGAACATTCGTCGCATATATTCTTCTGGCAAATTCTATATTCGCCAAAATATGTATCGCCTTTTCCTGACCTATCCCCTTATGTTTCATAAGTTCTGTTAAGGTTGCATCTCTTAATTTTGTAATACCTCCCATATCTTTTAGAATTGTATCTGAAAGCTCAATTACATTTTGATTTTTTGTTCCTGTTCTCAGTAATATTGCTAGAATCTCTTTATCACTGAGAGCTAAAGCACCTAATTTTTTGAATTTTTCCCTCGGACGATCTTCCTCACTAAACTCTTTAATAGTGAATGCTACCATAATAATCCCTCCCTTATTAATATTATTATTAAATAACTGAGTGCTATGAATGGCACTAGTGGTAGTTTTGTTTTCCTTTTAACTTTTTTCAAAATAATTAATCCAATAGCGAAGAATCCTGCATATAGAAATGTGAAAATTAACAAGTACACTCCCTCAAATAAATTTAAATTTAAAGCTAACACACATAAAACTTTTATATCGCCATAACCTAAACCACCTCTTGTGAAAATATATAATATATGAAAAATAATAATAAGATATATAAAATCTAAAAAATTGAATAAATAATAGTGTATATATATAGAAGAAAAATTTAATATAATTAGAAGATAAAATAACTCATCATTAACTTCAAATGATTTTATATCTTCTATTCCTAAAAAAATAAGAATAATAAATATACTGACTTCAAGATAACTAATAAAAATAAATTGTCTTTGGAAAATAATAAATAATACTATTGTAATAAAAGTAAAAATTTCGTATAAAAATACATCTAATGGAATTTTTTGATTACAGTAACTACATCGTCCTTTTTTAAACAAATAGCTAAAGATTGGAATTAAGTCGCTTCCCCTTAATTCTTTATGACAACTTGAACAACGACTTCGTCTAAATAGGAACTCTTTTTTATTCTCACTGTCTACTAAACATTTGATTGCACTGGCAAAAATTAGACTTAAGATAATAATAAAAATATAACTTTCCATAAGTATCCCCCCTACTTTATAACCCTTCTATTATATTTTATCATAATAATATTTACCTAACCAACTTTATCCATAATACAACTTCAACCAACAAATAATATTTTTTTATTCTTAATATTTTAAAAAAATATCTTCAGGATTCTGTATACAACTTTTCCTCTTGAATATGTTCTGACATAAACTCATACTTATTTTCAATTTCTATTATCATTCTAGTCCACTCATAGCAATATCTATTTTCAAAATAATTTACATTTTTTTATTTTTATGGTACAATATTAATTATAGTTTCCTAAAGGCAAGATTTCAGCCTTAAGGAAAGTAGTTTTATATTCTTATTCTACACTATTATTTTTAGAAAGGGTGATTAAATGATTTTTAAAAAATTTTTAAGAAAAAGTCAAGAAGAGTTAGAAGCGGCGAATCAGCTTTCTCTTCAAGAAATTAACAATACAGTAGATGTTCCTAAAGAAGGAAGCTTTTTAAAGAAAGTCCTGGCTTATAGTGGACCCGGAGCATTAGTCGCGGTTGGTTATATGGATCCTGGTAATTGGATTACTTCTATCGCTGGTGGTGCTCAATATGCATATAGCTTACTATTTGTTATACTTATATCAAATCTTATCGCAATGCTTCTTCAATCAATGTCTGTGAGATTAGGGATTGTTACTGGTATGGACTTAGCTCAAGCTACTAGAAAACATACTGGTAAAAAAATGGGAGTTATTCTTTGGATTATTACCGAATTAGCTATTATGGCTACTGATATTGCAGAAATTATCGGTAGTGCTGTAGCATTAAAATTATTATTTGGTGTTCCATTATTAATAGGGGTTATAATAACTATCTTCGATGTGTTCTTACTATTATTATTAGCGCATTTTGGATTTAGAAAAATCGAAGCTATTGTAGCTACCTTAATTTTTACGATTTTAACAATATTCTTCTATGAAGTTTTATTAGCTAATCCTAATACCGGAGAATTAATCAAGGGATTCATTCCAAATAAAGAAGTAATTAGTAATAAAGGTGCATTATTTATCGCCTTAGGTATCGTAGGTGCTACAGTTATGCCTCATAATCTATACCTACATTCTTCTATTGTTCAAGCGAGACGATACGATAGAAAAGATAATAAGGTTAAAAGAGATGCAATTAGATTTTCTACTATAGATTCTAATATCCAACTATCAATAGCATTTGTTATAAACTGTTTACTATTAGTTCTTGGTGCTGCATTATTTCATGGACATGGTGACAGTCTTGGACGTTTTACTGATTTATACAATGCATTACAAGATAGTAGTATAGTTGGAGCTATTGCTTCTCCACTCCTTAGTACACTATTCGCTGTAGCTCTATTGGCCTCAGGGCAAAACTCTACTATTACAGGGACACTATCAGGGCAAATAGTTATGGAAGGATTCATTCACATGAGACTTCCTATGTGGATAAGAAGAATGCTGACTCGTGTAATTGCAGTAATGCCTGTTGTTATTTGTTTAATAATCTTTGGTGATAGTGAACAAGCAATTGAAAGCTTGCTGATTTATACACAAGTATTCTTAAGTATTGCTTTACCAATATCTATTATTCCTTTAACACTCTTTACATCAGATAAAAAACTTATGGGAGACTTTGTTATTAAGCCGTGGATGAAGATTATTGCATGGATTTGTACAGTTGTATTGATAATCTTGAATTTCTGGTTAATAATATCAACATTTATATAAAATAATAGGAGTGACTCAAAAATCATGATTTCAAAAAAATCGATTTTATAGTGTCACTCCCTTTTTTCATTTCTTAATATATTTCTTAAACAATAAAAAAGACAGCTCTTAAGAACTGCCTTTATATTTTTTAATGAAATTATTTAACAGGTAATACTGCTCCATTCCATTTTTCTTTAATGAATTTTTGAGTATCTTCAGATTTTAATGCTGCAACAAGTTTTTTAACAACAAGTTTATCTTTGTCCCCTTCACGAACAACGATGATATTAGCATATGGGTTGTCGTCTGTAGCTTTTTCTACTAAAACTGGTTCAGTAGCTGCGTTTAATCCTGCATCAACTGCGAAGTTAGCGTTGATTGAAACTAGGTCACCTTCACCGTTTTGGTAGAATTTAACCATTAAAGCTGGATCATTTTCGTAGCTGAATTGTAATTTTTTAGGGTTTTCAGCGATATCATCGAAAGTAGCTGTTACTGGATCTACACCATCTTTAACTTTAACTAATCCTTCAGAAGCTAATAATTTAATTACACGTCCCCATTCAGATTTGTTGTTACTTACTAATACTTTAGCACCTTCTTTAAGGTCTTTAACATTTTTAACTTTTTTAGAGTATAATCCGATTGGCTCTAAGTGAATTGCACCAGCATCTTCAATTTTGTATCCATTTTCTTTAATAGCATTTTTTAAGAATGGTACGTGTTGGAAGTAGTTAATATCGATTTCTTTATCGTTTAACGTTTTGTTTGGTACATAGTAGTCTTGGTATGTAATGATGTCTAATTTGATTCCTTCTTTTTCAAGTTGTGGAGCAACGTGCTCTAATAATACAGCGTGAGGTACGTTAGTAGCTCCAACTTTAACTGTTACAGGTTTGCTAGGATCTAGTTTATCAACTTCGATACCTTTTTTCTCAGTTTTTGATGCACTTGAGCATCCAATTAATACGATTCCAAGTATGAAACTTGTTACTAAAAATAATAATTTCTTCATTATAAAATTTTCTCCTTTTGATTTTATTATTTATTTTTGGGTTTTGCGAATTTTATGTAAAAAAAATCGCCCTTACTCTCCTAAGAGAATAAGGGCGAAACTAATTTCACGGTACCACCTTACTTTTTCGTAAACTACGAACTTTACCACTGCATCGTCTATGTATCTAGAATATATCCGATAAAGTGTGCGTTTGTAACGTAACGCCTACGAAAAAAGCTTGTGTTTAAAACTCACTTTTTTTACCATTCAAACCATTTTCCTTTATCATCTGCATTGTGTGCTTTCACCTACTCACACTCTCTGTAAAAGTTCCTATAAAGTACTTATTTGAATATCGGTAATTTTTAACTTGACTATATATTATCATTATCAAATAAAATTGTCAACACTTTTTTTTGAATTTTTTTTGAAAAGTTTTTTGAAAATTCATGAAAATTTACTTTTTCATTTGCATAAATGACTATTTCTTTTTACAATTCTTTGTTTGTTATATTTTTTAACCACTGATCTATTATTTCTACAGTTTTATCTCTATATTTCGGAGCCTCATACATATGGTCTGATCCTTCTATAATACTTAGTGTAGAATTTTTATATTTCTTGGCTGTTGCTTTCGCAATATTTGGATGTACCATTTTATCTTCGCTTCCAGTTATTACTAATACAGGTTCAGCTACTATTTCAAAATCAATATAAGCACCTTTTTGCTTATCTAAAAATGGAAGTGCCATTTGGAAATACGTAAAACCTGACTCAGGAACTAATTTAGAAAATTCTCTTTCTTTATCCGCTTCATCTTGATTATTCATACAATAATCATAGAAGGCATGTTTATAAGGTGGCATAGATTTTTTCCAGAATCCCCAACGTAGAAAATGTTTATAGAAACAAATTACCATACTTGGATAGAAAGCGAAAATTCCTGCTGCTGGTGCAGTTCCCATTAAAATAAGCCCCTTAGTCTTTGTCCTCATAGCAACTTTCTGAGCGAGAAGTCCCCCTAAAGAGTGCCCCAATACGATTGGCTCTTCATCTAAGGTTTTTATTAAATCTACAATATCATCCGTAAACTCATCTAAACTAACATCTGCTACCTTTTTCTCCACCTCTTCATAAGGTAAATCATGATATCTTAGAGTTGGAGTATATACATTTAAACCTAATTTTTCTAATTCATTAACAAATCCCCCCCAAACACTGCCGTCACACCATGTACCATGTATCAATACTATATTTGTCATAAGATCCCTCCTAATTTTATTTTAGCAATCTTTTTTTCACACTAATTATATAACTTATGTTCATATTTATCAATTAATAATAAAAAGTAGAACAAAAAATTAATTTAACTCTTTGTTCTACTATTATTATCATACCTTAAAAATTATCAAGGAATGATTAAACTTTGGAGGCTAATTTTAGAATTGTTCGATCATTTCACGAACAGTTTTTTCAATATTATCTGAATATGAGATTGCTGATATAATTGACACACCATCGACATCTGTTTTCATAATATCTCTAATATGCTGTGTCTGAATACCACCGATTGCGACTAATGGCATATGTGGTAATAATCTTCTCATTAACTCTAGACCTTCATAACCTATAGCGCCACCAGCATCGTCTTTTGATTGTGTGACATACACAGGTCCTACACCAACATAATCTACATATTCAACTTTGGATTGTTTAAATTCTTCTTCATTTCCTATAGAAAGACCTATTATTTTATTAGGCATTAATTTTCTAATTTCATCAACACCAAGGTCATCCTGTCCTACATGTACTCCATCAGCATCTATTTTTAATGCCAACTCTATATCATCATTAACAATAAACGGAACATTGTATTCTTTACAAAGATTTTGTAGTTTTATTGCTAATTCTACTTTATCCTTACCTTCTAAGGCTCCTTCACCTTTTTCACGAAATTGAAATAAAGTTATTCCACCTTTTAAAGCATCTTCAACTACTGTATATAAATCCTTACCTAAGCAAGTAGTTGTTCCACAAATAAAATATAATTTTAGTAGTTCTTTATTAAACATCTTATTTCACCTTTTTAAATGTTTTTATATCTTGATCTGTAATTTCATATAATGCATTAATAAATTCAACTTTGAATGTTCCTGGTAAATGTCCATTAGGACGTTTTTCTGCCATTTCCCCGGCAATATTATATGCTAACATAGCTGTCTCTAATGATTTCAATTCTTCACCTTTTTCTAGTCCAATGAAGCTTGCTAATACAGCTCCTAATAAGCATCCTGTTCCAATAACTTTAGGCATCATTGCACTTCCGTTATGTATAGTTATTACTTCTCCGTTAACTGCAATAGCATCTACTTCACCAGTTACTACTATAGGAATATTATACTTCGCATTTGCAGCTAAGGCAATTTCATCAATATTATCTACTCCCGCACTATCAACTCCCTTAGAAGCTACATTTATTCCTACTAAAGATGCAATTTCTCCAGCATTTCCTCTTATAGCTGCTAATTTGTAATTGTTAATTAAATCATCTGATACTTTTTTTCTATACGCTCCCGCTCCACAGGCCACAGGATCTAATACTGCAGGCACATTATATTTTTCAGCTATTTTAAGCGCCTCTTGGTATAACTTCCAAGTCTCATCTGTTAATGTACCAATATTAATTAATAATCCTCCAGCATATTTTAATAAATCTTCTAAGTCTTCTGGATACTCACTCATCGCTGGTGATGCTCCTAGTGCTACTAAGCCATTTGCTGTGAAATTTTTAACTACATCATTAGTTATACAAATCACTAGTGGTGCTTTTTCTTTTAATAATTTTAAACTTGTCATATTTATAAATCTCCTTTAAATGCTATATGATTCACAGGTCCATTTCCATGGCCTAATTCTGGTGTGTATTTAATTGCTGCGGTAATAAATTTTTTTCCTATATCCACAGCTTCAATTATACTTTTACCTTTTGCTAATTCAGCTGTAATAACTGCTGAGAATGTACAACCTGTTCCATGTGTATGGTTGGTCTTAAATCTTTCACTAGTCCATACTTTTTTAGTTCCATCATTTAAGAATAAATAATCTTTCGCTTCACCTGTTAGATGTCCACCTTTTATAACTACTGACTTACATCCAACTTCATCAATAATGAACTTTCCTGCACGATTAACATCGTCTTCTGTTAATATTTTAAAATTAACAATTTCTTCTGCTTCTGGTACATTTGGTGTAATAATAGTTGCTAGTGGTAATATCTCTTCTTTTAAATGTTTTCTTGCAACATCGTCTATTAATTTATCACCACTTGTCGCTACCATAACTGGATCAACAACGTAAGGAACATCTTTAGGTAAATACTGCTTAATTAATTTCATCATTTCAGCATTTGCTATCATTCCAGTTTTTATACTATCAGGTGTTATATCATCGAACACACTTTTCAATTGCGCTTCTAATATATCTAAATCTAGATTTCTTATCATTTGGACACCCAACGTATTCTGTGCAACGACACTAGTAACTACAGCCATTCCATACACTTCACGTGCTTGAAAACTTTTTAAATCAGCCATAATTCCTGCCCCACCAGTTGGATCAGTTCCTGCAATAGTTAATGCAATATTTAGTTTACTCATATCCTATACCTCTAAATCCCAACGTTCTTGTGTATAAGCCATATTGAAGAAACGACGTTCATGTTCACAACTTTCTAAGAAGTTTTTTATAAGTCTTTGTTTACCTTCTTCACTCATAAATTCAGCTTCACGATTAATAATTTTATGATACTCAGTAAGTACTTCATCTACTAAGCCATCAGCATAAAATTCAACCCAGAATCTTAGTGGATGATCTTCTGCTAAATTGTGATTAGCTAAAATCTTTCTAGCTACCATTTTATAAATCCATGGACATGGCGCCATTGCACTTAGTGTTTCTGCCATACCGAATGCAAATGCATTATAATACATATGTTTTATATAATGGTCTGCAGATGGATACCACTCTCCACCTTTGATAATCTCTTGATAATCTCTCCCTATGTAATCTGCTAAGTTCTTGTGAGCAGCAATTTCTTCGTTTAATACAAAATTAATCTGACCTAAGAAAAAGTTTTTTTCAACTTTATCATTACTTTTTGCTAAAAGAATGGCATAAATATCGCTAAAATTCTCTAAATAAAGTGCATCAGCTTTCAGGTAATGCTCCACTGCTTTCTCTGATAAATCTGCACGGATTAATCCTTGAATAAAGCCATCATTATATATTTTATCGACAATTGGCAATGCCTTCTCTTCCATAATTTCAGTAATAAGTTTCATAGGTATATCCCCCTAAATATATTTAATTTTAGTATAAAATAATATCACTTATGATAAATAAAAAAAGTCCCCTTACTAACGTAAGAGAACTCTGAAACATATATTACTCATAGTATATTTTCCAATTATGTTGGATTAATTCTATTTTGAAAATATTCACGTTTCCTACGCTAGCATTATCTAGATCAGGTCAAAGGGTCTAACTATGTTATCTCAGCCTACTGGCTCCCCCAGTGATTTTACTCTATTTACTTTCTAAATCGTAGCATAGAAAAAATAAAATGTCAACAATTTAGTTTAAGTGCTTACAAAATTTATATAATTATAAATTAAATTTAATTTATAAAAGTTTTTATAATAATATTTTTTTATATTTTAAAATTAACCTCTTTTTAAATATGGCGAATTTGTGAAGTTGAATTGAAACTTTATTGTAAATTTCGAGTATTTCAGATTGTAAATGAAATTATTTATCATTTTTTCCTTTATTAATTGACACCTTTGTATTATAATAGGGGAGATAAATTTTATAATCACAAAATACAATTTTTAAGGAGACATTTATATAAATATGAAGAATAAAACATTATTAAAAGTTCTTTCTGCTTCTGCAATTTTCACTGCAATCGCAGCAATAGAATCTTACGATCATAATGCATTCGCAACTGAAGTTGCAACAACTGCTAATAATACTCAAAGCGATGTAGAAACAAAAACAGTACCTCAAGATGTTAAGAATTTACCAGATGGTACATACGATATAAAGTCAGTAGATGAGAAAAAGAGTGTAGAAGCTCTGAACTTTTCACAAGAAGGTAGAGAATCAATGGCTGCTGCTGGATTAGATACTGAAAAAACAAAACTAGTAGTTAAAAATGGACAATACTCTGTAAATGTTTCATTTAAACCTATTACATTTGGAGGTCTTACAGGGTACTTAGGAGACTTAAAATACTATGATGGGGATAAGACTCATGCTAATCGTTCTGAAATAAAAGATAGTGATTTTAAAGATACAACAATCGTTGAAAATTATTCAGAAAATGAAAAAGATGCTTTTATAGAAGTATACAAGAAAAAATTCCCTGGACGTACAGTTTATCCAAAAACTTTATCTTACAATGTAGATAAAAATAAAATCGACGCCAACAATAAACTAGAAACATTCACTCAAGTATTCGTACCGGTTATGGAAAATATTTTCGCTGGTGCAGGTACTCAACGTATGATTCTTAAATACGATTTAAGTTCTCTAACTACAAAAACAATTACTGAACCTAAATATAATCTTGTACCACTAACAATGATGGATGCAACTGCCGACACTAAATCTATGGGAGATGGTGCAATAGATAAATCGAAAACCCGTGTTGAAAAAGTTGGTGATACATATCACTACTATGTAACTGCGAAAGATTTAGCATTTGGTCCATACGTTGGTGAATTAACAAATCTTACAGTTAATGGTTCGCCTGCTACTCTAACTGATCTTGGTGGTTCAAATCACGAAAAACTATACCACTTCACAAGTAAAGAAAAATACGATGTAGTTAATGTGACACTTGATGTTGCCTCTGGTGGTAGACCATTCCACAAAAATACACCTGCACGTTTTGCATTCGATTGGGCAAAAGCTACTCCACTAACTAAAGATATCGTAAATCAACTTCAAAATGAAGAAATGGCTAAAGCAAATGAAAAAGTTGCTGCCGATGAAAAGGCTAAAGCTGAAAAATTAGCTAAAGAAAAGGCTGAAAAAGAACGTATCGAAGCTGAGAGATTAGCTAAAGAAAAAGCTGAAAAAGAACGTATCGAAGCTGAGAGATTAGCTAAGGAAAAAGCTGAAAAAGAACGTATCGAAGCTGAGAGATTAGCTAAAGAAAAAGCTGAAAAAGAGCGTATCGAAAGAGAAAAAGCACCTGTAACTGCTAAAGGTGAACCTGCAATTGCAGAAAAACCTGAATTTGATTTAGATGGATTCATTAAAAATCATAACGGCCCAATTACAGTTAAAGGAGAAGCTGCAATATTAGATAAGCCTGAATTTGATTTAGATGGATATATTAGAGAACAAAAAGGATTCGTTGGAGAAGCAACTCCTGCATCTGATAAAAAACCACTTATCAATGATATCTTTGGACAATCTGAAGTTAAAAATACTTTTGTAGCTACTCCAGTAAGCACTAAAGAATCTAATGGAACAACTGCAAATGTGAAAAAATCATTAGCAAATACTGGTATTACTACTACAACTACAGCATTCTTAGGATTAGCATCACTGCTTGCTGCATTTGTACTACGTAAAAGATTTAATAAATAATATTTAAGAAAAGTATGGGTTAGGACGTATTCCAAGCCCATACTTTCATTATTTCATAAAATTTTATTAATAATATTTTTGTATTTTATAGAATTTAAAACGTTTAAATTATGACAAAGTTGTGAACTAACTTTGAAACTTTGTTGTAAATTTCGTCTATTTTAGGTTATATCTGATATCAATTATCACTTTTACCTTTATTTACACGGTTTTTTGTATTATAATAGTAATAACGATTTAATATCTAATAATATACAAATAAAGGAGAAAATTCCTAATATGAAAAATACAACATTATTAAAAGTTTTATCAGCAACTGCAATTTTTTCTGCCGTTGCAGCAATTGAATCATACGATCAAGATAGTTTCGCATTTGCAGCAGAAGAAACACCAGTTGTAGCAAATACAACAACTTCTTCTACGAAGCCAACTACTACGCAACCTACAGCTCCAGCATCTACTACTGGGGAAACTAATTCACCAGCAACTACAGCAGCGAACTCTGCTGCAGCTCCTGCTACTACATCAGTTACAGCTCCAGCAACTACAGCTCCTAAAGCTGAAGAACCAGCTACTGTAGCACAAGATGTTAAAGCTTTAAAAGATGGTGAATACAAGATTACTGCTGAAGCCTTAAAATTCCATGAAGAAGGTCAACCTTCTATGGCTGCAGCTGCAATCGATAATGAAAAAACAAAATTAATAGTAAAAAATGGAGAATACTCTGTAAATGTTTCATTTAAACCTATCACATTTGGTGGTCTTACTGGTTATTTAGGAGATTTAAAATACTATGATGGAGATAAGACACATGCAGATCGTGAAAAAATTGATGATAGTGAGTTTAAAGACTCAACTATAGTTGAGAATTATAGTGCCAGTGAAAATGACAATTTCGTAGGTGCCTACAAAAAAAAATTCCCTAATCGTACTGCTTATCCTAAAATTGTTAATTACCATGTGGATAAAAATAAAATCGATTCAAATAATAAACTAGAAACGTATACTGAAGTGTTTGTTCCTGTTATGGCTTCAATTAATGAAGCTTTTGGAACTCAAAAAATGACTTTAAAATTTGATTTATCATCTTTAGCTAGAAAAAAAGTGACTGCTGACAACTATGAAGCAGCAACTTACGAAAATCCTAACAAAGATGTTGAATACAAAGGAACTATTAAAAAAGACTTCCCTATTCACGTTCAAGGACATTTTAGGAATGCTAACAACAATGATGAAGAATCATTATATGGTTCTGCACTAGATAGTTATGTTAAAATCGAAAAAGTTGGGGATAAATATAAATATACTCTTAGATTCAAAAAAGGTCTAGCTGATGTTGGTGGAGAATTCTATCCATTCGAGTTACACAAAGTGGCATATCAAGGTAAAGATATTCCATTAACTACTTTGGCATCAAACGGTGATACTTCAGTAAAAGAAGGATCAATCACTACCGATAAACTATTAGAAAAAATTCAATTAGACGGTACTGCTCCATATCCTAACGGTGCTTTAATGTCACACTTTGTTACATTAAAACTATACTATGAAACAGCTACTGACTATAAGGAAAGACCTGTAAAACTAGAAGATGTAGTTGCACCTGCTAAACCTAAACCAGTTAAGCCTGCACCAACTACACCAAAAGAAGAACCAAAACCAGCAACACCAACAGCTGCTGACCACAATGTTGATGCTGATAAAGTTCCTAACACTTTCCCTACTACAGTAAAAGCTGAATTAAATGGTAGAACTACTGGTACTGCTTCAATCTATGAAAATGCATTTGTTAAAGATGTAAAAGTTGAAAAAGTTGGGGATAAATATCAATATACTATCCAAGTTAAAGAAGGTAAATCTACTAACTTCTTATTACGTAATAAGCCATTCACAGTTTCTAAACTTACTTATAAAGGAAATGAGATTAACTTTACTGAAGTTGATGCTACTACTAAGCTAAAAGAAGGTAAAATTCTAACTGATTCTCTTCTAGACAAAATTCAAGTAGATGCTGTATTAAATGTTCAAACAAAAGGCGGTGCTAAACCTAGATTTGAAGACAGAACTGCTGAAAGTACAATAGCTCTAGACTTCCCTAAAGTAGAAAAACCTAAAGAAGTTACACCTACTAAACCTTCAGTACCTGATCATGAAGTAGATGCTGATAAAGTTCCTACTACATTCCCAGCTACTGTTAAAGGTGAATTAAATGGTAGAACTACTAATTCAAGTTCAATCTATGAAAATGCATTTGTTAAAAATGTAAAAGTTGAAAAAGTTGGAGATAAATATCAATACACTATTCAAGTAAAAGAAGGTAAATCTTCTACTTACTTATTACGTAACAAACCATTTACAGTTTCTAAACTTACTTATAAAGGAAATGAAGTTAACTTTACTGAAGTTGACGCAGCAACTAAACTAAAAGAAGGTAAAATCTTAACTGATACTCTTCTAGATAAAATTCAAGTAGATACTGTAATCAGTGTCCAAACTAGAGGTGGAGCTAAACCTAGATTTGAAGAACGAGCTGCTGAAAGTACAATAGCTTTAGACTTCCCTACTGCAGAAAAAGTAAAAGAAGAAGCTGCAAACAACTTAGTTCCCGCTAAAATTAATAATGCAAATGTTGCAGATAAAACTTCAATGGCAGATGGTGCATTAGTGCATGAAAAAACTCGTGTTGAAAAAGTAAATGATACTTACAACTACTATTTAACATTTAAAGACTTAGATATCAATACTCTAGTAGGAACTGTAGATACTTTAACTGTTGATGGTACTGCAGCTGAAAGAACTGATCTTGGTGGTGAAGGTCATGAAAAAGTATTCCACTTCACAAGTCCTGAAAAATTAACTGAAAAAACTATTACATTCTCAGTATCAGTAAATGGAAAACCATTAAGAGGTCATTCAAATGTTGCAGCAACACTTAAATTCAATTGGGATGGTTCTACTCCACTAACTGCTGATCAAGTAACATCATTACACAAAGATGAAACTACAAAAGCTCAAGCCGAAAAAGAAAGATTAGAGAAAGAAGCTGCTAGAGTTCAAGCTGAAAAAGAAAGATTAGAGAAAGAAGCTGCTAGAGTTCAAGCTGAAAAAGAAAGAATCGAAAAAGAAAAAGCTCAAAAAGCTGAAGCTGACCGTCTTGAAAAAGAAAGATTAGAGAAAGAAGTTGCTGCTAAAGCTCAAGCTGAAAAGGAAAGACTTGAAAAAGAAAGATTAGAAAAAGAAGCTGCTACTAAAGCTCAAGCTGAAAAAGAAAGACTTGAAAAAGAGAAAGCTCAAAAAGCTGAAGCTGATCGTCTTGAAAAAGAAAGATTAGAAAAAGAAGCTGCTGCTAAAGCTCAAGCCGAAAAAGAAAAACTTGAAAAAGAGAAAGCTCAAAAAGCTGAAGCTGATCGTCTTGAAAAAGAAAGATTAGAAAAAGAAGCTGCTGCTAAAGCTCAAGCCGAAAAAGAAAAACTTGAAAAAGAGAAAGCAAAATTAGAAGAGCTTAAAAAAGTAGCCTTAGCTAATATCGCTACTGATAAAGATGTAAATAAAGAAGAAGCTGCAAAACTGAAAGAAATAGTTAACACTGCATCTCTTAAAGATACATTAGTTGCTAAAGTTGTAGAAAATGGTTCATCAGAAGAAATCAAAGTTTCATTCGATAATACTGCCGTAAAAGCTGCTAACTTAGTTGTACAAAAAGCTGACAAAGAAACTGTAGCTAAAGTGGAAGACCTTGTTAAAAAAGCTGATGAAAATCTAAGTGTTGTTAAAACAATTGACCTTCACTTTGCTGATTCTAAAGGTAACACAATCAACAAACAAGGTGAAACACGTGCAATTACAGTAGCTGTAGTAGCAAATGAAAACGAAAAATTAGAAGTTTACTATGTAAATGGTGATAAATTAGAAAAAGTTCCAAGTGTTTATAAAGACGGAAAACTTACATTCTTCACAAACCACTTCAGTTTATACACAATTGTAAAATCAAAAACTGTAGCTTCAGATCAGAATACACCTGTTCCTGTAAAACCTGCTCCTACTGACAATAATGACAAACCATCAAGCGAACCAAGTACTCCAACTAAACCAAGTAGTGGAGAAACTCTAGTTCAACCTGAAGGACCAACATCAAACGAAAAACCAAAATTTGAAACTGGTGAAGCTCTTGTTCAACCTGAACTACCAGCATTAAACGAATTACCAAAAGCAGAAAAAGGTGAAGCCCTTGTTCAATCTGAATTACCAGAATTCAATATCAATGAGTTAAACAAAGAACAAAAAGCAAAAGAACAAGCACAACCATCAACACAAGATATCTTCGGACAAAATGAAAGCAAAGAAGATAAAAAAGCTGAGGCTGAAAAAACTGCTGTTCAAAAAACTTCACAAACTGTAGCTAGAGGACTAAAAGCGTTAGCTAATACTGGAGTAAATTCAACAGCAACTGTTGGTTTAGGTGCACTAGTATTATTATCTGCTCTAGTACTACGCAGAAAAAATAACAAATAATATAAAACGAACTCTTATACAAAGGGATAATTTATCCCTTTGTATAAAGTCATGTATAAAGAAATATAAGGAGAAATAAAAATAAAATGAAAGCAAATAAATTATTAAAAGTTCTATCTGCAGCAACTATTATCTCTACCCTTGCTGTAGTAGAAAACTTTACACAAGGCAATACTACATTTGCTATAGAAAATAATGCCGTTTCTGCAAAAGATGTAAAAAATCTTCCTGATGGAGAATATGATATCACTGCTGAAGCCCTTAAATTCTATGGAGCAGAAGGTGAACCATCTATGGCTGCCGCTGGTTTAGATACAACTAAAACCAAATTAATCGTGCGAAATGGTCAATATTTTGTAAATGTATCTTTTCAACCAATTACATTCGGTGGCTTAAATGGTTACTTGGGAGATTTAAAATATTACGATGGTAATAAAACTCATGCAAATCGTAATAGTATTCAGGATAGTGAATTCAATCCTGCTTCTATAGTTGAATACTACAGTACTAGTGAAACTGATAATTTCATAGAAACATATAAAAAGAAATTCCCTGAACGTACTGCATATCCAAAAATACTATCTTATAGAGTAGATAAAAATAAAATCGATTCAAACAATAAATTAGAAACTTATACTCAAGTTTATGTTCCAGTTATGGCTTCTATTAAAGATGAATTCGGAACTCAAAGAATGATTCTAAAATTTGATTTAAGCAATGCATTAAATGCGGTAGCTGATACTCAACCAACTCCAGTCAAGCCTGCTGTGACAGAACCTACAGCAAAACCTGAAACACCGGAAAATACTCAACCGACTAATAAGCCTACAGAACCAACGACTACAAAACCGACTGAAACTGTTAAACCTGTTGAAACAACTAAACCTACAGAACCAGCTAAACCTGTTAAACCTGTTGAAACTCCTAAACCTAAGGAACAACCAAAACCTGTAGTGACTACACCTACTCCAAAACCTACTCCTTCGGCTACTGCAACTTACTATAAAGGAGTTAAAGCTACATTACTGAATGCTTATCGTCCTGGTCAGAAATCTATGGGGGATGCAGCTCTAGAACACAGTAATGTTACTGTATTTAAAGAAGGAAGTACTTACCACTACATCGTAAGATTCCATGATCTTTCGACTCAAGGATTTACTGGTGGAATCTCTAAATTTTGGGTAAATGATACAGAATACGCTGTTAATCCTACAGGAGGATCAAATAATCAAGTAGAAGTGCACTTCACATCTACTGAAAAACTATCATCAGTCCCTGTTTCTGTATTCGTACAAGTTATGGAAGAAATTATGCCTGGTGGTGGTAGACAAAATGCTACTTTATCATTTGACTGGTCTAGTGTAACTGAACAACAAGGACAACCTATAGCTGGTGGAAAACCTGGTTCTAGTGGATACACTCCAAATCCTGGTTCTAGCAACCCTGGTACTAATACTGGAGGACAACCTACTTCACCGATTTCTACATCAACTACAACTCTACCTACTGTATCTCAAGGGCAAGGTGTAGAAGTACCGGTTACTTACTTCGACAACGTAACTGCTTCTCTATTAAATGCATATGAATCAGGCCGTACCTCTATGGGGAATGCCGCATTAGATGGTATAACTGTATTTAAACATGGAGATACATATCACTACAAAGTTCGTTTCCATGATATTAAAGTAGGAACACTTACAGACGGTATTACTCGCTTCTGGGTTAACGGTACTGAATATCCTGTTAATAGAACAGGTGGCGCTATGAACCAAGTAGAAATCCACTTCACATCTAACGAAAAACTAACTAACATCCCTGTTTCTGTTTTTGTACCTACAATGGAAAGTATTATGCCAGGTGCTGGTAAAAAAGATGCAATCCTTAGCCTTAACTGGTCTAATGCTACTGAAAGACAAGGAACTGCAGTTATTGATGGTGGTCAACCTGGAGCAAGTGCCGCTGATAATGGCGCTGGTGCTTTAACTCCAAAAGGTGGACGTCTAAACAACGGTCGCCTATCTAACACTGGATTAGAAACATCATCATCTATCCTTGCAGGAGCTCTTACTCTAATGAGTGCCTTCATGGTTGGTAGAAGAAAACAAAAATAATAAGATAATATCCAACTTAATTAGCTTAATATTATCTATTCCGTAAGGCGGGAATACTTCCCGCCTTTCTTATTAAAAATTAAATAATACAAAAGAAAGTGAGTTTTTATAATGAAACGAGTTTTAAAACTGTTAACGATAGTTATCGCTACATTAACGTTTATAGTTACATCTAGTAATGTTCCTTTCGTTAAAAATGTACATGCTGCTGACAGAGTATATAGCGTTCCTGTGGAACTATGGCACGCTGAAAATAGTGGTCGTCTTTCTATGGGGAACAATGCATTAGCTACACATGCTACAGTAAATGTTCACGATAATAACACTTCTACTATTACTGTACAATTTACTCCAATGGATTTCAGTAATATGCACGGTCACTTATTATCACTTAGCATCTACTCATCTCCTATTTTCTCAGGAAGCCTTACTGCTGCTTCAGTGACAAGTACTTATAATGATACAAACTTAGACGGTGGTACTAGTACATATCCTGGAAATCTAAGCTTTAATTTTGGTGAAGCTAAACCTGATAAAGTCGGTGTTAGAGTCGCTGTTGATGCCATGAACCAAATTATGGGTGGAGACGCATCTCAAAATGCTATTATTAAATTTAACTGGTCTGCAGCTAATCTAGTATCTGGTTCTGAAGATTCATCTAAAGATAAAGAAAAAGAGAAAAAAGCTGAAGATAAGAAAAAAGAAGAAGAAAACAAAGATAAAAAAGATGAGAATAAGGCACCTGAAGGATTTGTTGCTAAGAAATTAGAAGATTACTTCAAAGATAATCAAAAAACAAAAAATCCTGGTCTTTATAATCTTGACATCACAGGTTCATACTTGAACCCTCTTACTGGTGTTACTGCTGATGGTGGGACTAAAAACACTGCTATCGGTGAAGGTATGGTTCAAGGAGTAATCTCACCTATTAATGCAGGTGGGGACCTTAATGAAGCTCTTAAAAATCAAAAATCTAACGGTGAAAAACGTTGGTCTAAAGCTATGCTTCAACGTACAAAAGATGGTAAACTATATGCTACTGTTCGTATTCACTTAATGAACTGGGTTCAACGTAGCAAAGAACAAGGCCCTTTTATTAAAGTTCTTCAAAAAGACGGAGAATTCAAACAAGTGGAAGCTACTGAAACAAAAGTAAACATTGAACAATATAAAGATAGTTATGTTGATTATCGTTTTGAAGTACCAAATGAAAACTTCTTAGCTATGGTACAAATGTATGTAGAACCTATGAATCGTCCTGTTCGTTATTTTGTGGAAGTTAATACTGACACTATTAAAAACGGAAATGATGGCTTAGATATGGAAACTATCAAAGAAACAAACTACCAACCATACTATTTTGGTGGTATTGGAGTTCTTGCAATAGCTGCTGGACTTTACTTTCCTCGTAAAAAAAGAAAAAATAACTAGGAGATAATTCATGAAAAGAAAACTATCCCTACTATTTACACTACTATTAGCCAGTATTCTAGTTCTTACTGCTTGTTCATCACAAAATAAAACTGGTAACACTACTGGAACTGATCCTAATCTAGCTGATAAAGCTTTTAATGAGACTATTGACTTAACAGGTGTAAATAAAGATAAAAAATCTGAAGAGGAAAATGGTAAACGTGTCATAATGGACTCTGTAGCTTTAGCTCAAGTAGCTAATGTTCTTGATATTAAATTAGCAGCGGTTCCTACCACAAAATTAGGTCGTATGCCTAAAAGATATGACAACACTGTTCAAATCGGACTTCCTATGAATCCAAATATGGAAGTTATCAAGTCGATTAATCCTTCTATTGTATATGCTCCAGATAGTTTGCAAGACTGGATAAAAGAAGGATTCGAGAAAAATAAAATTCCTTATAAATTTGTAGATATTCGTAGTGTAAACGGATTATACGCTATTACAGAAGATCTTGCAAAGGAATTTGGTAAAACAGAAAAATTTAGAGAATTAAAGAAAGAACATGATGAGTTCTTCGCTAAATTCAATGAAAAAATCGCAAATAAGAAAAAACCAAAAGTTCTTGTTCTTATGGGCTTACCAGGAAGTTACATGGCAGCTACTGAAAAATCTTATGTTGGTAACCTTGTAAAATTAGCCGGTGGTGAAAATATCATTAAAGGTACTGAAGAATTTAAAAATCTAAACATAGAAACTGCTTTAAATGATAAACCGGACTTTATTTTACGAACTGCTCATGCTATGCCTGATACTGTAAATGAAATGTTTAAAAAAGAATTTGAAAACAATAAGAGTTGGTCTCACTTTGATGCGGTAAAAAATAATAAAGTTGTCGATTTAGATAGCTCAATGTTTGGTATGACAGCTACATACGATTACCAAAAAGGATTAGAAAGTCTATACAGTATTTTCTATAGTAACTAATACTTAAAACCAGAAGTAGCACATCGCTACCTCTGGTTTTTTATATAATTCAAATTAAAAACAACATATGATATACTAAACATATAAAATATATAAGGAGGTTCTTAATGTTTAAAAACAAAAAAGCAATCACTTTTTTTGTTCTTATTTTACTCTTATTAAGTACAATATTTTTTGCAGCGAACAGTGGTAGTATAAAAGCTAGCGTCGGACAATTAGCTATTGGTGTCTTTACCGGAGAATATGCCAATGTAAATGCAATTATAGACGTTCGTTTCCCAAGAATTATCATCACATTACTAGTAGGTGCTGCTCTTGGAGTTAGTGGTCTATTATTACAAACAGTATTAAAGAACCCGCTTGTCGATCCTAGTATTATTGGTGTTTCTAGTGGAGCAAACCTATTTTTATACTTAGGATTAGGGATATTCCCACAATTTATGATATTTAAGTCTGTATTTTCTATGATCGGTGGTGTCCTTGGTTTTTTAATCATCTATTACTTAGCTGGTAGAACGAAAAATAATGTTAAAATTATTTTAATCGGTATTGCAATAAGTTATTTATTCACAGGAATACTGAGTTCTATGCAGTTCTTGAATGCAGCTAACTCTACTACGTCATCTACATTTAAAACTGTTGGTTTAGGAACTAAAAACTGGGACGATGTTGCATTATTATTAGGTTGGATTCCATTACTACTAATCATTAGCTTCTTCTTAGCTAAACTATGTAATATCTTCGCTTTAGATGATAATATTATTAGTTCTCTTGGTATTAATATCAATGTTATACGTTTATTAATCTCATTTGTTGCAGTTGCTCTTGCTTCTGTTTCTACAGCTATTGCTGGTGTTATGGTCTTCTTAGCACTTATTACACCTCATATTGCTAAGATTATAATTGGAAGAAATCATATTTATACTATTCCATTCAGTGCTCTACTAGGTGCATTTATCCTACTTTTATTCGACACAATAGGTCGTATTATTTTCGCACCAATAGAAATACCAGCTGATTTAATAATGATGATTATAGGTGGACCTGCATTTATTATTTTAGTTAAGAAAGGAGTAAGTTAATGGAAAATATAATAGAAATTAATAACCTTACGTTTAAATATAATAATAAAGATGTACTTTTTGAAGGTCTAAATGTAAATATTGAAAAAGGTAAAATTACTACACTGCTTGGAAAAAATGGTTGTGGTAAGAGTACACTTATAAAAATATTAGCAAAAAATTTAAACTATAATTCTGGAAGTGTAAAAATTGAAGGTAAAGAACTAAATTCATATTCATTAAAAGAACTCGCGAGTATTCTTGCAATTGTTTATCAAAAGAATGAAACCCCACGAGAAATTACCGTTTATGATATGGTTAGTTTCGCTAGACTTCCTTACCAAAACATTTTCTTTTACAAGCCTACTTCTAGTGATGTTGAAAAAATTGAATTCGCTCTTGAAAAAACTAATTTAGTAGCATATAGAGATAAACGTGTAGATGAATTATCAGGCGGTCAACTTCAACGTGTTTACATTGCAATGGCATTAGCACAAAGTACTGATATTATTATATTAGACGAACCTACTACCTTCCTTGATATAAAATATCAAAAATCTATAATGCAACTCGTTAGAGATCTTAATAAATCTCTAGGAATTACTATTATCATGGTACTACACGATATAAATCAAGCTCTAGCTTATAGTGATAATATTATCGCTCTTCTTAATGGAAAAGTAATTAAAAATGATCAAGCTGCTAATTTTTTCGATGAAAATCTTCTAAACAAACTTTATGATGCTGATATCAAAATAGAAGATGGAAAAGTAATTAGTTGGTAAATTTACTAACAATATATGAAAAAATCAAATCAATCGCTATGTCTAAGTATTAATATTTAGACATAGCGATAATTTTATATCTGTAACAGTTGTTAATATTAATTCAGCAATCTTTAAATACTATTATATCAATGTTTATGAGAATTTATCCTTCAAAAGGTAGGGCGGAAGCTAGAGTAATTAATAAGTTAATTCAGCAATCTTATCTAAACAAATGCTGACTGCTTCTAGTTTTCTTTTAGGTGCTAACTCTGCGTAAGTATCCATAGTAGTTGCCATTGACTTATACCCCATTCTGACTTGGAGTTCTTTCCAATTTGTGCCTGCATTAAGCAACATTGAATCATGAGTATGTCGGAACAAATGGAAACCATAATCTGGTGATTCTAGACTTACTAATTAAAAATGATAAAATAAGAATGTACAATTCATATTATAAGTTTCACTACCAGATTTAGCACAGCATTTATTCGACAAACCTCATTGAGTCTCTTAATAAAGAAATCAAACGTCAAACGAAAAAGAAGGTTTTTCCTAACGAGGAGTCTCTGGAACGTTACTTAGTTACTTTGTTTGAAGAGTATAATTTCAAGCAAAGTCAACGAATCCATAAAGGGGTTGGCCAATGTTATGACACACTCGAAATCTTATTTGATTAATACTCCGTAACTCTACTTAAGTGTTTACACATACTCAACATGATACGAGTAGGTATTTCTTGTGAGTAAATTTCATCAGAAAATTTCAAAGATAAGTCCTATATATAATCATGGTAAAGTAGTAAAAATAGTTATTATCCTAGTTGATTAAAAAAATCTCTGATTTCCTCATCTTTTATAAAATAATAT
>CAURVX010000025.1:0-24301 GCA_963528605.1 uncultured Gemella sp. | reverse complement strand
ATGTTCATCATTGGAGTTGGTAATTCTTTAGAGTTAGTTCCTCCTAAGTATCTGTATAGAGGTACTCCTAATGCATCAGCTGCAGCATGTGCTACTGCTAAAGATACACCTAAGATAGCGTTAGCTCCTAGACGTCCTTTGTTTTCAGTTCCATCTAATTCAATCATAGCGTAGTCAATTCCCACTTGATCAAATACATCGAATTTACCTTCTAATAATGGTGCAATTTCTTCATTAACGTTAGTTACAGCTTTAGTTACACCTTTACCTAAGTAACGACCTTTGTCTCCATCACGTAATTCAACTGCTTCGTATTGTCCAGTTGATGCTCCTGATGGTACTAATGCACGTCCAAACGCTCCTGATTCAGTTGTTACTTCAACTTCTACAGTTGGGTTACCACGTGAATCTAAAACTTCTCTTGCATATACTTCTGCGATAATATCAAATGTTTTTGCTAACATTAATTTTCTCCTTGTTGTTTAATTTATATTTCTATTATACTACAATTTTTAAAAAATTGCTAAGCCTAAGCTAATTTTCCGCCTTCTAAAAGCGCTAAGAATGATTCTGGTTGTAAAGCAGCTCCACCTACTAATGCTCCGTCTACGTCTGGGCATGACAGATATTCTTTTACGTTTTCAGGTTTTACTGAACCACCGTATTGGATACGAACTTTTTCAGAAACTTCTTTACCGTATAGTCCTTCAACTACATCACGAACAGCTTTACACATTTTTTGTGCATCTTCTTTAGTAGCTGATTTTCCTGTTCCGATAGCCCAAATTGGTTCATAAGCGATAACTGATGATGCTACTTGTTCAGCTGTTAGATTAGCTAAAGCTCCTTTCACTTGAGCTCCTACGAATTCAGCAGCTTTTCCTGCTTCATAAGTTTCAAGTGTTTCACCACAGCAGATGATTGGTAATAATCCATTAGCAAAAATAGCTTTTGCTTTTTTGTTAATATCTTCATCTGTTTCGTGGAAATATTCACGACGTTCTGAATGACCGATTACTACATAATTAACTCCCATTTCAGCTAATACTTTTGGTGAAGTTTCACCAGTGTATGCACCTGAATTTTCAAAGTAACAGTTTTGAGCTGCAACTTTTAATCCAGTTCCTTCAGCAGCGCTAAGTAATGCACTTAGGTCAACAGCTGGAGCTGCAATACCAGCTTCAACTTTATCAGCTGATGGTAATTTCCCAGCGATTGCTTCAACAAAAGCTTTAGTTTCTTCTGGGTTTTTGTTCATTTTCCAGTTTCCTGCGATAAATGGTAATCTTGACATAATGTTACTCTCCTTGAGTTTTAAAAATTATTTATTTGATAATGAATCAATTCCTGGTAATACTTTTCCTTCTAGATATTCTAGAGAAGCACCCCCACCTGTAGAAATGTGTGAGAATTTTTCTGCATATCCTAAAGAAATAGCTGCTGTCGCACTATCCCCACCACCGATAATAGTAGTAGCACCTTCTAAGTGAGCGATAGCTTCACATACACCAATTGTACCTTTTGCGAAGTTTGGCATTTCGAACACACCCATTGGCCCATTCCAAATTACAGTTTTCGCTCCGTCAAGAGTGTTTTTGAATAATTCAACAGATTTAGGACCGATATCTAATCCTTCTTCATCGGGCTGAATATCACCTTCAGCAACACGGCTAGGTGCATCATTTGAGAACTCTTTAGCTACAACTGTATCGACTGGTAATACTAATTTATCACCAGCTTTTGCCATAAGTTCACGAGCGTATTCAACTTTATCATCTTCACAAAGTGAAATTCCGATTTCTTTACCTTGTGCTTTCATGAAAGTATATGCCATACCTCCACCGATGATTACTTTATCAGCTTTATCTAATAAGTTTTCAATTACTGCAATTTTATCAGAAACTTTTGCTCCACCTAAGATTGCAACAAGTGGTCTTTCTGGATTATCAACTGCTCCACCGATAAATTTAATTTCTTTATCTACTAGGAATCCAGAAGCAGAATTCCCTTCACCAATGTTAGATGCAATACCTACGTTTGAAGCATGAGCACGATGAGCTGTACCAAATGCGTCATTTACGTATACATCACCTAGAGAAGCCCAATATTTAGCAAGTTCTGGATCGTTTTTAGATTCTTTTTTACCATCTACATCTTCGAAACGAGTATTTTCGAACATTAAGATTTCACCTTCACCTAATCCTTTAATCGCTGCTTCTAATTCAGCTCCGCGAGTTTCAGCTACGAATTTTACTTCTTTACCTAATAATTCTGATAATCTTTTAGCTACTGGCGCTAAACTTTTTGAAGCTTTATCAGCTTCTTCTTTAACACGTCCTAAGTGAGAGAACGCTACTACTTTAGCTCCTTGATTTAAAGCATACTCAATAGTTGGTAATGCCGCAGTAATACGATTATCGTTTGTAATTACACCATCTTTTAACGGCACGTTGAAATCAACACGCATTAAGACAGTTTTTCCTTGTAAGTTACCTAAGTCTTTAATAGATTTCTTCATGGAAAGCTCCTTTTAAATATTTTTGGAATATATGAGACAAGATATAAGTCAAAAATCAACTTATATCTTATCTACTCTTATTTATTACCTAATTAGATTATTTGATTAATCCTGCAAAGTATTTTAATGTTCTTACTAATTGAGCAGTGTAAGACATTTCGTTGTCGTACCAAGATACAACTTTAACTAATTGTTTGTCACCAACAGTGATAACTTTTGTTTGAGTTGCATCGAATAATGATCCGTAAGAAATTCCTACGATATCAGAAGACACGATTGGATCTACGTTGTAACCGAATGATTCGTTAGAAGCAGCTTCCATAGCAGCGTTAACTTCTTCAGCTGTAACAGTTTTTTCTACTACTGCTACTAATTCAGTTAATGATCCTGTTGGTACAGGTACACGTTGAGCAGCTCCATCTAATTTACCGCTTAATTCTGGGATTACTAATCCGATTGCTTTAGCAGCACCAGTTGTGTTAGGCACGATGTTCACTGCTGCAGCACGAGCACGACGTAAGTCTCCTTTAGGGTGTGGTGCGTCCAGTGTATTTTGGTCACCAGTGTATCCGTGGATAGTTGTCATTAATCCTTCAACTACTGTGAAGTTATCGTGTAATGTTTTAGCCATTGGGGCTAAACAGTTAGTAGTACATGAAGCACCAGAGATAACTGTTTCAGTTCCATCTAAGATTTCATGGTTTACGTTGTAAACTACAGTTTTAACGTCGTTTCCACCTGGAGCAGAAATTACAACTTTTTTAGCTCCTGCTTTAACGTGAGCTTCAGCTTTTTCTTTAGAAGTGAAGAAACCAGTACATTCTAATACTACGTCTACTCCTAATTCTCCCCATGGTAATTCAGCTGGGTTTGGATTAGCGAAAGCTTTGATTTCTTTACCGTTTACTACGATGCTTCCTTCTGCTGCTGATACTTCTCCATCAAAACGACCTTGAGTTGTATCGTATTTTAATAAGTGAACTAGTTGTGCAACTGGTGTTAAGTCGTTAATTGCTACTACTTCGATCCCTTCTACGTTTTGGATTCTTCTTAATGCTAGACGTCCGATACGTCCAAATCCGTTAATTGCTACTTTTACTGTCATTTTTTAGTTCCTCCTAAAAATTTTTATTAACTTTTTTTATTATTTTTTTGCAAATAGCCTCGTCAATAATCAGCGTTGCATTTGCCGGTTTAGTGTTTAGATAACTATACACTGCATCAGCTTTTGCCTCTCCACCAACTATTGTAAAGACATTATCAATGCCATTAACATCTTTAAAACTCATACCTATAGTAGAGGTTTTAAATATCTCACTGCCGTTTTCATCGAAATAACTTCCAAACGATTCACTAACAGCTTTTTTTTCATTTAACACTTTTAAAACTTCTTTAGACGACTTACGTCTTTCTGCCATTTCAAAAGCATTTCCTATACTATGGATAATTATGGATGTTTTTTCTATAACATCAAGTGCATTTTTTACAACAGGCTCTTTTACAAGTTCCTCTAATGCTTTTTGTCCTATATTATCTGGCGCATGTAGCAATTGATATGCATGACCTGAATTTTTAGCCATTTTAGAAGCTATATCATTTGCTTGATACTCAGTATCCACGACAGATAAACCACCTCTTATCGGTGTTATAGTAACATTCTTTCCATAACCAAATGTTGCATTAGCTTTGCCGGCTATGTAGTACATTGTACTTCCTCCGCTGACTCCAATTACGCAATCTTTAGTTATTTTAGCATTAACCTTATCCAAAAGCAGGCTTGTCATTTCTTCTCTGGTGGCTTCATTATTAATAAAGTCACCAGCAACTATATGAACTTGTTTTAATGAAAAATGATTTTTTATAAAACTTCTTTCTTTTGCAAAGACATCGTTTATAACCGCTTCTTTTATCTCTAAAAGAAGAATCTCTCCTTTTTCAGTAACACTCATCCCCGTAGCATTTTTTGTAATTAGCCCTAACTTGGATAAAACTTCACATTCTGTACGTAATTGCCTTTCTGTCATATTAATATAATTCAATAATGTTTTTCGACCAACAGGTTGATTAACTTTAATTGTAACCAACAACTCATATCTATTATTAAATTTCATAAACATTTCAGGTACGAGTCTACTTTGCATATGTAACAAATGTAAAATATCCATCTTAAGTTTCCCCTATAGAATTGAAAATTTATTTATGGACATCTTTTGTCCAGTTAGGTCGTTTTCCGACCAACTTATTTTAAAAAAATAAACTTTCTGATTAAAATTATAGCAAAGACTTGACAAAAAATCAAGTCCTTACAGAAAGATTTTAATCAAAAAATTCATTTTTATTTCAGGATTGTTAGTAATTCAATTTGGATTATGAAATAAAATACAAATATCATTTCATATTCTTTGTAATCTATTGGTAACTCAGAGATGTATTCACTAGGATAATTTACTTCAATATCTTTTTTCAAGTCAGCAACATTAATATTATCAAAATTGTATTTAGCAAGTAAGCTCTCTAATTCACTATCACTATAATAGAATATTTTCTTAACTTTTGAAGAAAATAAGCTATCAGCAAGTGTAATATTCTCTAACACAGATAATACTGATTGTAAATCGTGCGCCGCTTTATTAGAATTTTCTGAAATAATGCTGTATAACTTTTTCAATAATAGACTCGGAATTTTGTACTTCAATTCTAAAACTTCGAAATCTACTTCCTCTGCTTTTTCCGTATTATTTTGTTTTTTCTCTTTTTTTGACTTAACTACTTGATTAGCATTCTTATCAACAAAAACTACGAATTTATCAGCTATATCTAATATTTCATCTTTATTAAACTCAGTTTCCCTATCTAAGTTTTTTAATGTTTTTTCTTGATCTAATTTTTGGTAAGGTCGCTTAAATTTATTTTCATCTAATAGATAAAAACCTCTATACGACTTATGATATTTAAATTTCAATTTTACACCTCTATCCTAATTTTAATCTTTTAATATACTACCATAATTGCAAAAAATATTCAACCTTCTATGCATATTGGTATCAATTCTAACAATTACTAGAATAGCTCTCGTAATCTATCAAATGGAATACCCGCCTCTAATAATATCATTAATTTAATCCTTGCTTTTTGACCACTTAATCCAGTTGTAAAAATAACCCCGTCTTGTTGGAATCTTTTCCCACCACCTTCATAGTCATAAACATCCTGAGTTACTCCATTAAAAGCACGAGAAACGAAAACAACAGGAATATTCTTTTCAATACAGCTTCTAATTGCTGGGACAGTTTTAGGCGGTAAGTTCCCAGCTCCTAAAGCTTCTATTACTAGACCATCCGCTCTTAAGTCACATACAGCATTAATTAACTCTCCGTCCATTCCAGCATAGGCTTTTAATAGATATACTCTTTTTTCCATAGTACTAACATTATAATGCTCTTCCTTAATCAATTTTTGGAAATATATAACATTATTTTTTGATACAAGGCCTATCGGACCGAATGTTGGGGTTTGAAACGTAGCAACATTGGTTGTGTGCGTCTTTGTAACATAAGTCGCTGTATGGACTTCATCATTCATCACTACTAAAACTCCCTTATCACCACTTTCATCATCAGTAGCAACTACTAAAGAGCTTCTAAGATTGGCTAGTCCATCTGCTCCTATTTCATTACTTGAACGCATGGCTCCCGTTAAAACGATTGGGATATTTACATCTAGAGTTAACTCTAGATAATATGCCGTTTCTTCGAGAGTATCCGTACCATGAGTAACCACTACACCGTCATACCCTTCTTGAACAGCTTTTTTTATTCTATTTTTAATACCTAACATTTCATTTTGCGTTATTTGAGGTGATGCTAGATGATATAAATCTTCTACATGTAAATCTCCTATATAAGAGAATATGTTTCCACCAACACCAATAGGATTACTATCAGTTGGGGCGACCTTCCCAGTTTTCTGATTCTCACTCATAGAAATAGTGCCACCTGTATTTAGTATTAATATTTTTTTCAACTTTAGTCTCCCTCTCTAATTTCTTAGATTATCATATCCATTTACAACTAGGTCTACTTTACCATTTTCTGGGTTAATAACTAATCCGTGAACTGGCACATCTTTCGGAATCAATGGATGTTTCGTTATCATATCAACGTCGTGAGCTACACTTTCATTAACATCATCAAAACCATGTAACCATGAACTTAAATCAAGTCCTGAATACTGCAGAATATCTAAGGTTTCCTTACCTACGCCTCTATTCTGCATTTTTTCCATAATTAAATTAGTATCTATATTTTGCATACCACAATCATGATGTCCCATAACAATAATCTCATCTGCTTTTAGCATATAAACCGCTATTATCAAACTTCTCATTATTGAACCGAATGGATGAGTTAAGATTGCTCCAGCATTTTTTACTACTTTCACATCCCCTGAAGATAAGTTTAGGGATTTTGTCGCTAACTCCACTAATCTTGTATCCATACATGTAAACATCACAACTCTCTTTGCAGGATATTTATCTTCAGTTTTATATTTTTGATATTCCTCAAATCTCACAAAATATTCATTATACTCTAACATTGAATCTAAAAGTCTCATTTATTGCTCCTTTTCAAACTCTCTATTTTTATTCATCTTTTCATTATACTACACTTATCTGATATCGTAAACTTAGCAATTCCGACTCCCAAACTTTCAATTTATAAAAATTAAATGTATTGCACGAGATTCTACTCACACAATACATTTAATTATCTATTTAATCCAATTAACAAGTTCGTCAGCTTCTTTAGGACCTTTTGAACCTTGCTCATAAGTATATAAAGGAGAACCTTGTTCTTCATACTTAGCTATTAATTCATTAACAAATGTCCATGAAGCAACTATTTGGTTCCATTGAGAGAATAATGCTCGATCTTCTCTGAAACAAGCATCTAAAAGTCTTTCATAAGCTTCTGGAGTATTTATTATATTTTCTAAAATACAACTTTGACAGAAGTCTAAGGAAATAGGTTGTAATTCTTGTTCAGTCCCTGGTTTTTTAGCATTAAATTGGAAATACACACCTTCTTCAGGTTGAATTTTTATTATTAATACATTACCTGGAGATGATCCAACAGCTTTAAATTGAACAACAACTTTCGTTTCCCTTTTCTCTAGTTTTTTCCCTGTTCTTATAATGAATGGCACTCCATCCCAACGTTCATTATCTACAAATAATTTTAATGCTGTATAAGTTTCTGTCTTAGAGTCAGCTGGAATATTTTCTTCTTGAAGATATCCTATATATTGTCCCATTACTAAACTTTCATGGACATTCTCAATAGGTTTAAGTGACATAAGAAGGTTATATTGACTTTCATGAATACCACTACTTCCTGATTCTTTCGGTTCTTCCATAGCTACTAGCGACAACACTTGTAATAAATGGTTTTGAATCATATCCTTTAAAGCACCACTCTTATCATAATAACTTGCTCTAGTTTCGACACCAACAGTCTCATCCGCAATAATTTGCACATTTTCTATAAAATCTTTATTCCAAATACCCTTAAAAATAATATTCTCAAAACGTAAAGAAAGAATGTTTTGTATCATCTCTTTACCTAAATAATGGTCAATATGATAGATCTCATGTTCACTGAAGAATTTTGCTAATTCATCATTTAATAATCCAGCTTTTTCTAAATCTTCCCCAAATGGTTTTTCAATAATAACCTTTGCATTATTTTCAGAACAATGTTTTTTAAGTCCATTCGTAATAGTTATGAAGAACGAAGGTGCTACTGCAAAGTAATATACATGATTTCGAATATCTTGTTCAACATAAAACCTTTGTAACATTTCATAATCATCTTCGTTTGTCATATCCATTTTGAAATAAATAATTCTCTTAGCATATGCATCGAATTGTGCATTATCAAATTTTGTACGAGCGTATTCTTTAACCCATGTACGAGCAATATCAATATAGTCTGATTGTGTGTACGCTCTACGACCTATCACAACAATCTTAAAATCATCGGCTAATTTACCCAATGCGTTTAAGTTATATAATGCAGGTAGCAGTTTTCTATATGTTAAGTCCCCTGTTCCCCCAAAAATTGTTATAGCTGTTTTATTTTCCATTGTTCCCAACCCAGTCATAGTGATAACTTCCTTCTTTGTCAGTTCTTTCAAAAGTATGTGCTCCAAAATAGTCACGTTGTGCTTGAATTAAGTTAGCACCACTGTTAGCTGTAGTGTAGATATCTAAGTATGAAATTGCAGATGTCATAGCACTTAGCGGTAATCTATTTGTAATTGCTAATGCAGCAACTTCACGTAAACTATCTTGTCTTGTTTCGATTACTTCTTTGAAGAATGGATCAAAGATTAAGTTTTCTAATTTCGGATTATTTTGGTACGCTTCGATAATATTTTGTAAGATTTTCGCTTGAATAATACATCCACCACGGAAAATTTTAGCAATTTGTGAATAATCAAAAGTCCAGTTATATTCTTTTTCAGCAGCTTGCAGTAATTTAAATCCTTGTGCATAAGATACAATTTTTGAAATAAATAATGCGTCTTTTACAATATTTTTTAATCTTTCTTTATCCTCTACAACTGTGTAAGGTTTACGAGTAAATTCTTGTTCAGCACGAACACGTTCTTCTTTAAGATTTGACATATATCTACCATTTAAGGCAGCTGTAATAACTGATACATCAATTCCTAAATCAATTGCTTGTTCATTAGTCCATTTCCCTGTACCTTTTTGTTGAGATTTATCTAAGATTTTATCTACTAAGTAGCTTCCATCTTCTTCTTTAACTTTGAAGATATTTGCAGTAATTTCAATTAGATAAGATTCTAATTCACCTTTATTCCACTCTTCAAAAGTTTCTTGTAATTCTTCATTAGTAAATCCACCTAAGTGTTTAAGAACTTTGTAAGCTTCAGAGATTAATTGCATATCTCCATACTCGATACCATTGTGGACCATTTTCACATAGTGACCTGCTCCACCAGTTGAAGTGTAGCTACAACAAGGAACACCGTTTACTTTAGCAGCAATAGCTTCTAAAATTGGACGAATTTCTTCATATGCTTTTTCATCTCCACCAGGCATTAAAGCAGGACCAAATCTTGCACCTTCTTCTCCTCCTGATACACCAACACCGAAGTAGTTGATTCCTTTTTCTAATAATAAATCGTATCTTCTTTGAGTATCTTTGAAGAAAGAGTTTCCTCCATCGATAATAATATCACCTTTTTCTAGTAGAGGTGTTAATTGTTCTATTAAGCTGTCAACAGCAAACCCAGCTTTAACCATTAAAACAACTTTTCTAGGTTTTTCTAGACCGTCAATTAGCTCTTGTAGTGAGTATCTTCCTACTACATTTTTGTGTGGGTGCTCCTCTAGCATTTTATCTACAACTGTTGTTGTTCTATTAAATACCGCAACTTTGAATCCATTGTCCGCGATATTTAAAGCTAAGTTACTTCCCATTACTGATAAACCAATAACTCCTATATTCTGTTTCATTAATGAACCTCCTAATTATTTCTTACTTAAGATTATACCACTAAACATATTGAATATGGAAATTATTTTGCTCGAGAAAATTTTTTCTTATTATTTACTTTAGTTACTTAATGTGTTAAATAATAAATTTAACATTAATCTGTAACAAGTACAAAAGTTTATTTTTAGAAAAAAAAATAACTTTCTCCTTTCATGTATAAGTTTTATTTGCTATAATACAGACACTTATATTTTTTTACTTTTTTACCTAACTCATTAATTAACACTTATTTTCGAAAATATACATATGCAATTTTTTTATTAAAATTATTAAAATTAACCTTTAAATATATAAATATATATCAAAAACTCAAACAAAACACTTGATTTATACTTTTTCATAATATATAATGTTAGCAAGTAATGATAACGTTTACTTATCAAAAAAAGAAAAAGGAGAACTAAACTATGAGTGAAGTTAAAGTTTTAAAAAATTTTATCAATGGGGAATTCGAAAATAATTCAAATTACGATTATCTTGACGTGCTAAATCCGTCAACAGAAGAAGTTATCGCAAAAGTACCTTCTTCTTCAAAAGAAGATGTAGACCGCGCTATCGATATCGCTGAAGTTGCACAACGTGATTGGGAGAAATTACCAGCTGTCGAAAGAGGAGCATACCTAAGAAAAATTGCGGATCGTATTCGTGAACGTGAACCAGAAATTACACAAACTATCGTTAACGAAGGTGGTAAAACTTTCGATTTAGCTAAAGTTGAGGTGCTATTCACTGCTGATTATTTAGATTATATGGCTGAGTGGGCTAGAAGATATGAAGGAGAAATTATTCAAAGTGATAGAAAAGATGAACACATCTTCTTATTCAAGCGCCCTCACGGTGTAACTACTGGTATCTTACCTTGGAACTTCCCATTCTTCTTAATCGCTAGAAAAGCTGCACCAGCTTTACTTACTGGTAATACAATCGTTATTAAACCTAGCCAATTAACACCAATTAACGCAGATATTTTTGCTGAAATCTGTGTAGAGGTAGGTCTACCTAAAGGTATCCTAAACATTGTTCACGGTCGTGGATCTGTAGTTGGAAATAGATTAGCTTCTAATCCTAAAGTTGGATTAGTAAGCTTAACAGGTAGCTTAACAGCTGGACAAGAAGTTATGAAAGCTGCAGCTGAAAACATTACTAACGTTTCTCTAGAACTTGGAGGAAAAGCACCAGCTATCGTCTTCAAAGATGCTGACTTAAACCTTGCTGCAAAAGCAATTGTGGCTTCTCGTGTAATTAACTCTGGACAAGTATGTAACTGTGCAGAAAGAGTATATGTACATGAAGATGTTAAAGCTGAATTCGAAAAATTATTATTCGCTGAGCTTGATAAAGTTAAATTCGGTGACCCTAATAAAGAAAGTAGCGTAGATTACGGACCACTTATCGAAAAACGCGCTTTAGATACTGTTGCTGAAAAAGTTGCCTACGCAGTTAAACAAGGTGCTACTCTATCTTACGGTGGAACTCGTGATGAAAACCAAGTTGGATACTTCTTTGGTCCAACTGTATTAACAGACGTAACTAACGAAATGAACATCATGAAAGAAGAAACATTCGGACCTGTAATCCCAATCGCTACATTCAAAACTTTAGAAGAAGTATTAGAATACGCTAACGATTCAGAATATGGATTAACTTCATCAGTTTACACTACTAACCTAAACACTGCATTCAAAGCAGTTAATGGTCTAAAATTCGGTGAAACATACATCAACCGTGAAAACTTCGAGGCAATGCAAGGATTCCATGCTGGACGTCGTAAATCTGGTATCGGTGGAGCAGACGGTAAACACGGTTTAGAAGAGTACTTAACTACTCAGGTTGTTTACATGCAATTAGATAACGAATAAAGAAGAAAACAGATTCTAGATTTTCTAGAGTCTGTTTTTTTGTGTAACAAGGTGTATCAAAAGAAAATGGATGCAATCCTAAATAAAGGATTACATCCATTTTTAAAATATCTATGTTATGTTTTCTTATTCAACTAATAATATTAGTTAAATGGATTGAAATCAGTTGGGCCATTAGAAATTCTTGTACCCGGCATTCTTGAATCTTCTCCTGGCTTCGGTGCTGGATATATTCCTGGTAAAGGCTTAACAACTGGTGGCTCTGGTTGTGGTTCTGGAGTTGGTTTCGGTGCTGGTAGTGCATCTCCTGGTATTCCTGGTTCAGTTGGTTTATCAGCTGGTGCATTTCCTCCACCTACTAAATCTCCAATTTTGATTGGTGGTGTTTGATCTTTATCTACTTTATCTCCACCTTTGTTTCCTGTTTTATCTCCAGGTACTCCTGGTTTAACATCTGATTTACCATCTTCATATTTGTAAGAAACTGTTGCTCTTACTAAGTGAGAGTTGATAGTTTTTGAAATTGTTACGTGATCAGCTACTGCAGCAGTTTTTGGTAATGCTTTTGGAGCAAATCCGTTTCCTGCTTTTTTAGCATCTACGTTGAAAGGTACTAATTTAGTTTCACCTTTTTTAAGATCTCCAACGTTTACAACGTGTTGACCTTTTCCATCAACTGAGATTGTAACTTTTGCAGCTTGTACATCTTGAGTCGCTGTAACTTGTACGAAGTTACCTTCTGCATTTTGTACGAATTTAGCTGCTACGTGTTTTGATTGAGCTTGCTCAGCAGCTTGTGCTACTGATAAAGTTGTTTGAGCTGCTACTGGTGCAGCTGCTAATCCAGCAACTACTGTAGCTGCTACTAATTTTTTAACATTTTTATTCATTGTTAAACTTCCTCCTAAATATTCTATAAATACATTAATTTATGCATTAAATTTCATATGATTACAATATTAACATATATTAAAATTCAATGCAAGAGTTTACGTAAATTTTTAAAGTTTTTTTACAATTTTTTAAACATAATTTACAATTAAAATTTATATAACCTTATATTTACCTATTATGTTAAGCTTTTAGTAACTTTTTATAATAGAATTTTTAATCATATTAATTATTTAATTTATCCCCTATTCGATATTTTTTATCAATTAAAACGATTTTCATAAATTAGCATTAACTTAGAACCAGTTTTTTCAAATTACAATTGAAAATTTAATACCCGTTTCATTTTTTCATAAATATTACAAAAAAATAATTGACAAATTTTCAGATAAATGTTAAGATTTTAACAACAATTATAAAAGGAGCTACTCAATTATGAAAAACACGATTTTAACTAGTAAAAAAGAATACTTTTTCGTGCCATTTTAGCAGCACTTATATCTCATAGCATTGTAGATATAAGTGCAACGATGTCTACAATGGCTAGTTAAGTTTGTTTTTCGGTCATTGGTAAAAATACTAAATGGCCTTGAGTATCATATTATTTATGTTTTAAAAGCTATTTAGTATTTTCTAAATAGCTTTTACTTATTTTTAAAATAAAATTTAGGAGGAAAAATTTATGTCAGATAATTCAAAATGGAGTTCTAAAATAGGGTTCATACTTGCTTCTGCTGGTTCTGCAATAGGACTAGGTGCAGTATGGAAGTTCCCGTATATGACCGCAGCTAATGGTGGAGGTGGATTCTTACTAGTCTTTCTTATCTTTACATTATTAATTGGTTTACCACTTCTTCTTGCTGAATTCGTACTAGGTCGTGGTGCTGGAGTATCAGCAATTAAAACTTTTGGTAAATTAGGAAAAAATAAAACATACAATGTTATTGGTTATATCGGTGGATTTGCCCTATTCATCTTGCTATCATTCTATAGTGTTATCGGTGGATGGATTTTAGTATATCTTGGTATTTCAATCGCAGATTTACTTGGTATCCACGCTACTACCAATCATGCAGCACTTTTTGCTAGTATTATTTCTAATACTTGGATCGCATTAGGAGCACAAGCATTATTCATCTTATTGAATATTTATATTGTATCTCGTGGGGTTCAAAAAGGTATTGAAAAAGCATCGAAAATTATGATGCCACTATTATTCATTATCTTTCTAGTAATTATCGCAAGATCATTAACATTACCTAATGCGATGAGCGGTGTTACTTATTTCTTAAAACCAGATTCCTCTAAAATCACTAGTTCTGGTATTTTATTTGCACTAGGACAATCATTCTTCACACTATCAATCGGAGTTACAGCTATGCTTACATACGCTTCTTACCTTGATAGAAGAACTAATCTTGTTCAATCTGGTATCTCAGTTGTCTTAATGAACATTGCAGTTTCAGTAATGGCTGGTCTTGCAATTTTCCCTGCGATGAGTTCATTCGGTATGGAATCTGAAGGTGGACCAAGTTTATTATTCATCGTGTTACCTCAATTATTTAACAATATGGCTTTCGGTAAAATTTTCTACATCTTATTCTTAATATTATTCTTATTCGCTACTATTACTTCATCAGTAGTTATGTTAGAAATCAATGTAGGAAACATTACTAATCAAAGAAATACTAACCGTACTAAGTTTAGTATAATTATCGGAATCTTAACTTTTATCGTTGGAATTCCTTCTGCTCTATCTTACGGTTCATTATCTAATACATTAATATTTGGAAAAACAATTTTCGATTTAATGGATTTCTTAGTATCTAATATTCTAATGCCACTTGGTTGTCTTGCATTATCTATCTTCACAGGATATGTACTTGATAAAAAAATAGCCTTAGAGCAACTACACATCAACGAAAATAAAAAATCTAGCTTAGTATTATTTAAAGTATGGTTATTCTTACTAAGATATGTACTTCCAGTTGTTATTCTTATCGTTTGTTTAGCTCAATTTTTATAATAAATTAAACAAAACTATCACATCATATATTTTATATTTTGTGATAGTTTTTATTTTTTATCATTGACAATCGTTTTCATTAGTGTTAATATTAATTCATGAATTAAATATTTCTTCGGGGTCGGGTGAAAGTCCCAACCGGCGGTGACTAGTTAACTAGAAGTCCGTGAGCGCAAGCTGATCTGGTGAGATTCCAGAACCGACAGTAAAGTCTGGATGGGAGAAGAAATTAGTAACATTAGGATAAAAACACCTAATGCTTTATTGAGAATATTTTTATAGCCTATAGTGTATCTAAGAGCACTAAGGTCTATTAACCGAATATAAAACTAACCATCAATCCCGATTAAATTTGAAATTCAAATGTAATTGGGATTTTTATTATTTAGAAAGGAGTGGATAATATGCATGAATATTTTATGAATCTTGCTCTTCTCGAAGCCAAACGTGGTGCTATGTATACACATACTAACCCCATGGTTGGAGCAGTTATTGTAAAAGATGATGAAATTATCGCAAGAGGTTCACATCTTCGATACGGGTGTGAACACGCTGAAAAAAATGCAATTTCTACTTGCAAAACTCCTGAAAAATTATTTAATTCAACACTATATGTTACGTTAGAACCGTGTAATCATAAAGGGAAACAACCACCTTGTACAGATACCATCCTAGAAATGGGAATCTCGAAGGTAGTTGTTGCTCAATTAGATCCTAATCCTATCGTTAGCGGAAAAGGTATCAAATATCTTCAAGACAATGGTATCGAAGTAATAACTGGTGTTCTTGAAAAAGAAGCTTATAACTTAAACTACGCTTACAATCTTTTTCATACTAAAAATAGACCTTATGTAGTTTTAAAACAAGCCACTAGTCTCGATGGAAAACTAGCCTTTACCGATGAAAGAACACAGATTACCGGTAAAGAAGTCTATGACTTCGTCAGAAATGAAAGAAATAATTACCAAGCAATTCTCGTAGGTGCAAAAACTGTGTTAATAGACAATCCAAAATTAACTGGTGCTAATACATCTTTATTCCCACCAAAAAGAATTGTCTTAGATGCTGACGGGACTATCTTTGAAAAAAGTAATCTTAATCTATTTAGCAATAATTCATCTGAAGTTATGGTTTTCACAAAAGCTAAACACGAAAACTTACCTTCACATGTAACTCTAATTACACCTAAAGAATTCAGCATAAAAGAAATTTTATCTGAAATAGCCAAACTCGGTATTCAATCGATTTATGTAGAAGGTGGACCGAGCATTCACGATCAATTTCTGGCTAGCGGTTATTGGGATGAAGTCATAACTTATATCTCCCCTATTCTTTTAGGAGGAAATAACACTTCATCATTCACTAGCAATAGGATAACGAATGAAAAAGTACAACTTCACGATACTAAGGTTACTAAACTTGGTGAAGATATACGTATCTCAGGAAGGAGAGTTTCTCAATGTTTACAGGATTAATAAAAGAACAAGGTAAAATAGTAAAGATTATTAAATCTAGTCATAGTATAAAACTAACTATTCAAGCAAGTAAGAATTTATTAGAAACATACAAAATTGGTGATAGTATGGCGGTAAACGGTGTATGCTTAACATGTGTTCAAAAAAGTTCATCGCAGTTTACTGTAGATATTATGCCAGAGACATATAAAAGAACGACATTTAAAGATTTAAAAATAAATGATGCCGTCAACTTAGAACCTGCAATGGGCCATTCAGATAGATTTGAAGGCCATATCGTTTCGGGTCACAGTGATGGTTTAGCACAGTTAGCAGCAAGGAAAAAAGATGAAAATGCCATTCTACTTACTTTTTCTTATCCAAGTAAATTCCAAGGTGAAATAATTAACCAAGGATCTATTACAATTAACGGAATAAGTTTAACAGTAGTAACTTGTGATAATAACAAATTTACAGTGTCACTAATTCCACATACAGCTAAACATACGAATTTAGAAAAATTAAAAATTGGAGATAATGTAAATATAGAGACTGATATACTTGCGAAATATATAAAAACTCAATTAAAACTATTTGGAGGAAAGTTTAATGATTAATAACGTAAGAAAAGCAATAGAAGATTTAAAAGCTGGAAAATTAATTGTTCTTATCGATGATGATAACAGGGAGGCTGAAGGAGATTTAGTAGGACTAGCAGAATTTGTTACAGGCGAAACTGTTAATTTTATGGCAAAACATGCCCGTGGTTTAATTTGTGCCCCAGTTTCAACTGAGATAGCTAAAAGATTAAATCTACACTCTATGTTAGATAAAAATACAGATCCACATCAGACTGCGTTCACAGTTAGTGTTGACTATAAAACATCAACTACAGGAATCTCAGCTTTTGAGAGAGCTACAACTATAAAAGAATTAGCAAACTCAAATTCTAGACCTGAGGATTTCAATAGACCCGGACATATGTTTCCTCTTATCGGGCGTGATGGAGGAATAAAAGTTCGTCGAGGTCACACAGAAGCAAGCTTAGATTTAGCTAGATTAGCTAATAGTACAGAAGCTACATACATCTGTGAAATTATGAATGAAGATGGAACAATGGCTAGAAGAGACGATTTATATGAATTCGCTAAAAAATGGGATTTAACAGTTGTTGATTTGGATGAGTTAACACGTTTTTTGTCATTTGAAGATAGCGTCAAAGTAAAATTACCTACAGAATTTGGTGATTTTGATTTACAGCTCTTCGAGGACGAATTTAATAAAGAACACCTAATCATCAGTAAAGGTGATTTAACTTCTGAAGAACCCTTATTAATACGAGTTCATTCAGAATGTTTAACTGGAGATGTATTCACTTCTCATAGATGTGACTGCGGTGAACAACTACACGCAGCACTTCAAAAAATTTCTGATTTAGGTCGTGGAGCAGTTCTCTATCTACGACAAGAAGGACGAGGAATAGGCTTAAGAAATAAACTTCTTGCCTATCAACTACAAGAACAAGGTGTTGATACATACGAAGCTAATGTTCAGCTAGGATTCGCTCCTGATGAAAGGGACTATACTATCGCCGTAGATATGCTTGATTACTTAGGAATTAAATCGGTAAAACTTCTAACTAATAATCCTGACAAAGTAGAACAGCTAAACTCTTTAGGAATAAATATCGTTGATAGAGTTCCGATAAACATAAAACCCCATAAAGAAAACAAACATTATTTAGAAACAAAAAAAATAAGATTTAATCACTTTTTAGATATTTAAGGAGAATATTATTATGACAACATTTGAAGGAAAATTTATAGGTAAAGATATTAAAGTAGCAATCGTAGTAGCTCGTTTTAACGAATTTATTACGTCTAAATTATTAGGTGGAGCTAAGGATACCCTAATTAGAAATGAAGTAAAAGAGGAAAATATCGATGTTTACTGGGTTCCTGGAGCATTTGAAATTCCATTTATCACAAAAAAATTAGTAGCTACAAATAAATATGATGGTGTTATTACATTAGGAAGTGTTATTCGTGGAAGTACTAGTCACTATGACCTAGTTTGTAATGAGGTTGCAAAAGGTGTTGGTCATATTAGTCTTAATAGTGATATTCCTGTTATGTTCGGAGTAATAACTACTGAAGATATCGATCAAGCTATTGAAAGAGCGGGATCAAAAGCAGGAAACAAAGGTAGCGACTGTGCTCAAGGTCTTCTTGAAATGATAGATTTAACTAAACAAATCTAAGAAATCCTACACTTGATCTGACTTTCAAAAAAACTTATTATACATAATATATACAGGGAATGAAAAACAATTTCTTCCCTGTATTGTTTTTTATATAAAAAAGAGGGATTACTCCCTCTTAATATCTGTTCGTATAAATATTAATTATTATTTAAAGTGAAGTATTTAAATAATATTATTTTACAGCTGATGTTTTTGGTAAAACTTTTTGTCCGTTTTGAGCTTTAGCTGGTGCTTGACCTTTTCTTGGACCGAAAGTATCATCAGAACTTTTACCTGCTGGTAATTTGTATTCAGGTTTTTCAAGAACTGCTGGTTCAGCTCCATTTACTCCACCTTTGAATTCTGGTACATTGTGTACTGCTGCTCTACCTTGGTCGTCTCCTTTGCTATATACGACTCCATCTGGTGTAACATTATATTTTGGTTCTGCTGTAGTTCCTTCTCCGTTTACCCCACCTTTAAATTCTGGTAATGCTGGTTGTACTAATCCAGTACCGTTTACTCCACCTTTGAATTCTGGTAATTCTGGTTGTACTGCTGGCCCTTCAGCATATGCTACTGATAATGGTAATACTGTAGCTGCTACTGCTGCTACTAAAAATTTATTTAATTTCATAAAATATAAATCTCCTTTTTTAAAATATGTTTATATACATTATATATATATATATTGTCAATAGAAAAATGAGATATTTTTTTATTATTTAAATAATCAAAACTAAAAATTTAAACCTAAAGTTAGTTTGAATTTTTTGAGAATAATAAAAAAAACTTCTGAAGATTATTAAGAAAACTAAACACCTTATTTATTTTCTATAGTCAATTTGACAAAAGAAGCTAGGAACTTGAATTTCAAGATCCTAGCTTTTTTATTATTCATATTATTTAGAATAGTTTGGACTTTCTTTTGTAATTTGAACATCGTGTGGGTGAGATTCGATTAATCCAGCACCTGTCATACGAACAAATTGTGAATTTTCACGAAGTGCACGTAAGTCACGTGAACCAGTGTAACCCATACCTGCACGTAATCCACCGATAACTTGGTAGATTGTTTCAGAAACAGCACCTTTATAAGGCGTACGTCCTTCGATTCCTTCTGGAACTAATTTTTTACCATCTTCTTGGAAGTAACGGTCTTTAGATCCTTTTTCCATTGCAGAAATTGATCCCATTCCACGATATGCTTTAAATGTTCTACCTTGGAAGATTTCTAATTCACCTGGTGATTCTTCACAACCAGCAAGCATAGATCCTAACATTACAGCATGTCCTCCAGCCGCGATTGCTTTTACTACATCACCAGTATATTTAATACCACCATCAGCGATGATTGTTTTTCCTAATTCACGAGCTACTGTCGCACAATCATAAATAGCAGTTATTTGTGGTACCCCTACCCCTGCAACTACACGAGTAGTACAGATTGATCCAGGTCCAATACCAACTTTAACAACGTCTGCTCCTGCTTCAAATAAATCACGAGCAGCTTCTCCAGTTGCTACGTTACCTGCGATAATGTCTAGGTTAGGATAGTTAGTTCTTAATGTTTTAACAGCATCCAATACTCCTTTAGAGTGTCCGTGAGCTGTATCAACTACGATAGCATCTACACCAGCAGCTACTAAAGCATCTACACGTTCAACTGTATCATTTGTAATTCCAACAGATCCAGCTACTAATAAGCGCCCTTTAGCATCTTTTGCTGAGTTAGGGTATTTTGCTAATTTTTCAATATCTTTAATTGTAATTAATCCTGTTAATTTTCCTTCTTCATTAGTTAAGATTAATTTCTCAATTTTGTGACCACGTAAAATTTCACTAGCTTCTTCTAAAGTAGTTTTTTCTGGAGCAGTAATAAGGTGCTCTTTAGTCATTACTTCACTAATTTTAATATCAAAATCAGTTAAAAATCTCATATCACGGTTAGTAATGATTCCTACTACTTTCATATCATTTTCATTGTTAACAATAGGTACACCTGAAATTCTGTATTGTTGCATTAACTCTTCTGCTTCATATACTAAGCTGTCTGGTGTAAGGAAGAAAGGATCAGTTATTACTCCACTTTCTGAACGTTTAACTTTTCTTACTTGCTCAGCTTGTTCATCAATACTCATATTCTTATGAATAACACCTAGTCCACCTTCACGTGCCATTGCAATCGCCATTTTGTGCTCTGTTACTGTATCCATTGCAGCAGAAATAACAGGTACTGATAATTTGATTTTCTCCGTTAAACTAACTTTTAAATCAACCTTCTTAGGTAAGATATCACTTTTTGCTGGTACTAATAGTACGTCATCAAATGTTAAACCTTCTTTTTGAAATTTATTTTCCCACATTTTATTAAAATCCTTTCTTATTTTTCATCATCAGATATATTAAATTTAACTTCATTATTCTCTAGAGAAGCAATTCTACATAAAGAACAAACATTTACATTTCTCTCGTCTAATAATTTTCTACCATCTTGGAAACTTTTCTCAACTAGAATACCGACACCTACAATCTTAGCCCCAGCTTGTTCTACTATTTCCATAAGCCCTAGAGTAGCTTGCCCATTAGCAAGGAAATCATCGACTATAAGAACTTTATCATCTTTATTAATGAATTTTTCAGAAACTACTATAGTATTAGTTATATTTTTAGTATAGCTATGAACCTCGGCAGTATAAATATCATTATCTTTCAAAGTAGATGGTTTACTCTTTTTAGCAAAAACCATCGGCACTTTAAATAAATTAGCAACCATAATTGCCGGTGCAATACCACTTGCCTCAATCGTCAGAATCTTCGTTATCTTCTCTTTCTTAAAATACTCGTAAAAAGACTCTGCCATTTTCATCATTAAACCAGCATCGATTTGATGGTTTAAAAATGAATCAACTTTAAGGACATTATTATCATAAACTTTACCATCGGTAATAACCATTTCTCTTAGTAATTCCATAACTTCTCCTATATAAACTTTGAGTAATTTTATTTATGATACCAAACTTTCATTGAAAATTCAAGAGCCTAATGAAATGTTATTCATTAAGGCTCTTTATTCATAATATTATTTTAAATTTTCTAATAAGTCAGTTATTTCTTTTTGAGAGAAATGATATTTTTCTTTACAAAATGCACAAACTAATTCTGTTGTCTCTTGTTTAGCTATATCTCCCAACTCTTCTTTACCTAGTGTTACTAAAGCATCAGCATAGCGTTCTTTAGAACATGTACATTTGAACTCAACGTCATTCTTATGTAAGATACGGTAGTTTTCTTCTCCACCAAAGATAATATTTGCAATTTCTTCTGGAGTTTTTCCTTCATGAATAAGCGTAGAAATAGGCTTAATATTGCTAATTGCTTTTTCAATCTTAGTTATAGTATCGTTAGTAGCATTTGGAAGTACTTGTAGAATGAATCCACCTGCAGCTATTACAGAATTGTCAGTTTCTACTAATACCCCTAAAGATACTGCAGAAGGTACTTGTTCACTAGCTGCGAAGTAATATGTGAAGTCTTCAGCGATTTCTCCAGATACGATTGGAGACGTAGTAGTATATTTCTCATTTAATCCTAAATCACGCACTACTGTGATATTACCACCACCTACTACTCCTTTTACGTCAAGTTTCCCTTGTGCATTACTCGGGATATGAACTTGCATATTTTTTGCATATGCTGTAGTTTCTCCAAGTTCATTTGATGAAGCGTATATAGTTCCTACAGGTCCATCTCCACGTACAGCTACATCAATTCTATCTCCACTCTTAAGCATAGCTCCCATCATAGTAGTAACCGTAGCAGTACGTCCTACTGCTGCAATCGCCGTTGGATATGCATCGTGTCTTTGTCTAATTTCTTCTACTAAATCTGTAGTTTTTGTTACAAAAAATCTAATTTCATCATTAAAGGCTAACCCTCTAATTAAATAATCTTTCATTAAAATTAATTCCTTTCACATTCTTATACTTCTATAAATTTCTTACGATTTACTATTATACATTTAATTTCTATTATTGTCTATATATTTATGGGAGTGACTCAAAAATCGTGATTTCTTAAGAAACAAGATTTTGTTGAGTCATTTTTTTTAAAATTTAGGACTTTTTGATTATCCTCGCTAACTTAACAACATCTTCTATTATTTATTATTATAACTTCTAATAAACTCGTGCATTTTACCTACGCTATCAGTAAATAATGTTCTTTGTCTATCTTCTTTAGTTAAAAATCCTTCTTCAACCATCTTATCAAAATATTGTTCTAGAAAATCATAGTATCCATCAATATTCATTAAAATACATGGTGCATCTTTTTTACCTACTCGAACCCATGAAATCACCTGTGATATTTCTTCTAATGTTCCAGGACCTCCTGGCAAAGCAACAAATACATCACCCAAGTCAACAAGCTTTTCTTTTCTGATAGACATGTCATCAACAATAATAAATTCAGTAATACCAGTATGACTAATCTCTCTGTCTACTAAAAATTGAGGCATTATACCAATAACTTCACTATTATTTTCTAATACAGTATCGGCTATAACACCCATTAATCCAACTTTACCACCACCATAAACCAATGTGTGATTATTATCAGCAATCCACTTTCCAAGTTCTTTAGCATTTTCTTTATATGCTTCATTTTTACCATTATTAGCTCCACAAAAAACAGTAATTTTCATTATAACTAGCCTCCTTTTAAATATCTGATAAGTCATCTTTATTTATTTCATGTAAAAGATTTACCTCTCTAGATAGAGTGGTAAATCTTCAATTCTTCTTATTAACAAATAATATTATTGCTCTTTATTTATTTTATATAATTCAATAATACCTTTCAAAGTTAATTCTTCATCAACTATATCAACTACATTACTATGCTTTGCGATAAATTTAGATAAACCACCAGTTAATACTACTTTGTAATCTTTACCTAAATCTTGTTTAAGATGCTTAATAATATTTTCAAATTGTCCCAAGAAGCCATAGAATAGGCCCGCTTGCATCTGGCTAGTTGTATCTAGACCTAATGAAATACTCACAGCTTCAAATTCTACCCTTGGTAACTTAGCAGCTCTTGAATACAATGCTTCAGCACTAATATTCATACCTGGGCAGATGATTCCTCCCCTGTAATTCATATCATCATCTACACAATCAAAAGTTGTCGCAGTTCCAAAATCTACCACAATAGCAGGTAAGTATGAACTAACTTTCGCTCCTACGATATCAACAACACGATCCGCTCCAAGTTTACTACTATATGGTTCCGGTACTTTTATACCTGTATTAATTTCAGCAGATACAATAATAGGTTCCTTTTTAAAATATTTTTTGCTTAGCAACTCTAAAGCAAACATCATCTTAGGCACTACACTTGAGATAACTACTCCATCAAAATCTTCAAACTTTATCCCTTTATCAATGAAGAAATTTCGAATAATAACATAAAGTTCATCTTCAGTTTTAGTATTATCTGTAGCGATACGCCAAGAATGCAGCATTTTATAATCACTTCCAAATACTCCAAGTACAATATTAGTATTTCCAACATCTAATGCAAAAATCATCTACAATCTCCTATGATTAACTTTTTTAAAGAATGAATATATTATACCACAATTATCTTAATACAAATAACAATATACAAAATTAACAATATATATTCTTATTAAATATATAAAAAAGATTATAGGCTATTT